>DUOL01000136.1 GCA_012838875.1 Bacteroidales bacterium
AAAGCGAGCTTGTAAGCTCTTTTTGCCGCCTTGCGACCCCACGGCTTGTGCCCGCGGACTTGTAACCGGGCGCCGACCCCGAGCGAAGCGAGGGGACACGCCCTAATAAAAACTAAATTATTTTAAACTTAAAGAAAAAATGGAATAAAGTATTTATAATACTTTCACGACTTAGGACTAAATTATTTAGCTATTTAGTTAAAAGTAAACTTGATAGGCAAGTTAAAATAAACTCTCACGGGTTTTCCCATTTGTTCGCCCGGTTTCCATTTAGGTAACATTTGCACTACGCGGATAGCTTCTTGGTCGCAGGCTGGAAAGAGAGGTACAATTACTTTTGCGTTAGAAACACTACCATTTCTTTCCACAACAAACTCTATCAAAACAGTTCCTTCAATGTTATTGTCGCGTGCAGATTGCGGATATTCAAGATTTTTTTGCAAAAAAGCATAAAGAGCGTCAGGTCCACCAATAAATTCGGGCATTTTTTCTGCAAAACGAACAATCGGTGCATCTTCAATAGGTTCATCAACAATTTCTATTTTATCGTAAATGTCAATATCCTCATCTTCGTCTATTTCAACAGAAAAACTGAAAGTTGTGTTTACTTTGACTTCGTCTTTAACAATGTTAAGCACAACATCTTGTTGTTGCTGCTGTGGAGTCGGTGGTGGCGGTGGAGTTTGGTCAGTAGCTATAACATTATCTTCAATAATAATAACCTCTTCTTCCATTTCGTACACAAAATCGTCTTTCGGTTGTGTGGCAAACAGTTCAAACCCCGCATAAACAAGCCCTAAAACAATAGCTAATCCAATAAGGACAAATGTCCCTTTTTTGCCTTCAAGGTCGCCTTTAAATGATTTCTTTTGTAACATGGTCTTAAAAATTATACGTGTATAATATAATAACGTTGCAAAAGTAATAAAAATTGTAATAATATAATAAGTTAATAATATAAAAAATGATTATGTTTGCAACATTATTTATCCTTGAGGGGAAAAATGCAAATCTTGCTACTCTTAAGCTATGTTAGATGTATAATTTAAAAAGGTAATTATGAAATATGATTTAATTATTATTGGTAGTGGTCCCGGCGGATATGTTGCCGGTATTCGTGCAAGCCAACTTAATTTAAAAGTGGCTATTATTGAGAAAGCCGATTTAGGCGGTGTTTGTCTTAATTGGGGCTGTATTCCGACCAAAGCGTTATTAAAGTCGGCACAAGTTTTTCAGTATGCAAAACATGCGTCTCAATATGGTATTAATGTTGGCGAGGAAGTTACGCCCGACTTTTCGGCGATTGTCAATAGGAGTAGAAATATTGCTTCGCAGATGAGTAAGGGGGTTGAGTTTTTGATGAAAAAGAACAAAATCGACCTTATTAGCGGGTTTGGGAAAGTGCTTCCGAACCGCCAAGTTGAGGTTACGCAAGCCGATGGGAACAAGACTCTTTACGAGGCGGAACATGTTCTTTTGGCTACGGGAGCACGGTCGCGGGAACTACCCCATATTTTGCAAGACGGGAAGAAGATTATCGGTTATCGCGAAGCGTTGACGCTTGACCATCTTCCTACGTCTATGGTAGTTATGGGGTCCGGCGCTATCGGCAGTGAGTTTGCCTATTTTTACGCCTCTATGGGAACTAAAGTAACGTTAGTGGAATTCTTACCTAATGTAGTGCCTGTGGAAGACGAAGAAATCTCAAGGCAATTGGAGCGCTCTTTCCGAAAATTAGGAGTTAAAGTGATGACTTCTTCCTCCGTTGAAAAAGTTGAGGTTAAAGATGATGTGTGTTACGTTACAGTTAAAGACGGGAAAGGTAAAGAGATAGAAATTGAAACGGAAATTGTTCTTTCTGCTGTTGGCGTTATTCCTAATCTTGAAGGAATCGGGATTGAGGAGTGTAATATTACAATTGAAAAAAATAAGATTGTGGTAGATGAGTTTTATCGCACCTCTTCGGACGGGGTTTATGCGATTGGAGACATTGTGCACGGACCTGCGTTGGCGCACGTGGCATCTCGCGAAGCCGTAATTTGTGTTGAGAAAATTGCCGGGTTAGATGTTTTACCAATGGATTATGCCAATATTCCGGGTTGCACTTATACCTCTCCGGAAGTTGCGTCTGTGGGCATGACCGAGAAGGCGGCGTTAGCCCAAGGGAAAGAGATACTTGTCGGGAAGTTTCCGTTTATGGCTTCGGGAAAAGCTACGGCATCAGGCAATAGAGACGGTATGGTTAAGGTAATTTTTGATAAAGAGACGGATTTACTTTTGGGTTGCCATTTGATAGGGGAGAACGTTACGGAGATGATTTCGGGAGCCGTGGTGGCAAGAACGAAAGGAGTTACCGGAAAAGAAATTTTACATTCGGTACACCCTCATCCTACCTTGTCGGAAGCGATTATGGAAGCTACTGCTAATGCCTACGGAGAAGCTATCCATTTGTAAAAGATTTAGGAGAGAAACTGCTTAACACGGCGGAAAAAGCTCTTTTCACTCTTTCCTGGTTTCGGTATGAAATTTTCGGAAGTGTTAAATTTTTCAAGTATACTCTTCTCTTCTTTGGTTAGGGTTTTTGGAGTCCAAACGTTCACATTTACGATTAAATCGCCCATCCTATAATTGTGAAGTTCAGGAAGTCCCTTTCCTTGTAAGCGTAGAATTTGCCCGCTTTGTGTTCCCGGAGCAATTTTCACTTTCGCTTTTCCTTCCAAAATTGGAATTTCTACAGTGGCTCCTAACGCTGCTTGCGGGAAAGAGATATAGTAGTTGATATAGAGATTATTGCCGTCTCTTTCAAAAATCGGATGTTCAATTTCCTCAATAGCAATTATCAAATCACCGTTTATTCCGCCGTTGGGGGCAGCGTTTCCTTTTCCACTCAAGCTCATGTGTCTACCTTCCGAGATACCGGCAGGAATATTGACCGTAACAATTTCTTCTCCTTTAACAATCCCGTTACCTTGACAGTTAGAACATTTATTTTTAATAATTTCGCCGCTTCCTGAGCATTCGGGGCATGTGCTAGCGCTTTGCATCATACCCAAAAAACTTTGTTGCGTACGAATTACTTGCCCTCTTCCCTGACAAGTGGGGCACGTTACGATATCGCTCTCATTTTTTGCACCTCTGCCATTACAAACATTGCAGGGGACATATTTTTTAATTTTAAGTTTTTTTTCCGTGTTCTTAGCGATTTCTTCTAAGGTAAGTTTAACTTTGACACGAATATTTGTACCTTTACGAATTCTCTGTTGGCTTCTGCCGGTTCCGCCGGACGAGAATCCTCCGAAATCGAAGCCGCCCATACCACCCATGCCGCCGGTGAAAAGGTCACCAAAACGTTCAAAAATAGTATGTAAGTCGAAGTCTACATTGCCGAAACCTCCTCCTCCGCCGCCTACCCCTGCGTGTCCAAATCTATCATATTTGGCTTTTTTATCTTCGTTGCTCAGTACATCATAAGCCTCCGCCGCCTCCTTAAATTTTTCTTCAGCCTCTTTATTACCCGGATTTCTGTCCGGATGATATTCCATCGCTTTTTTACGATATGCTTTTTTAATTTCGTCAGCGGTTGCATTTTTTTCTATGCCAAGAACTTCATAATAGTCTCTCTTTGCCATGACTCGTTCCTTTAAGATTAATTCCCAACAATTACTTTGGAAAATCTAATAACTTTATCCTTAATTTTATAGCCTTTCGTTATGACATCTACAATCTTTCCTTTATCTTCTTCTTTTTCAACGGCAAAATGAGAAATAGCTTCATGTAAATCGGTATTAAAAAGTTCTCCTTTTGCCGGTATTTCTTCCACGTGAAATTGTTTTAATACTTGTAACAATTTTCTGTAAATAATTTCAAAACCCTCTATCATATTTTCTATTTCACTGCTATTCTCCGTTTTCTCGTGTGCAGCGAAAGCCCTTTCAAAATCATCAACGACAGGCAAAATATAACTTATTACCGTTTCCGAAGCCGTAGCTAAAAGTTCTAACTTTTCACGACTTGTTCTTTTTTTGAAATTATCAAACTCCGAAAATAGTCTTAAATATCTGTCATTAAGTTCTGCTTTTTCTTCTTCTAATTTTTCAATTTTTTCCTTTAATTTTGTCTCTTTACTACCTTTTTTGCCAAAAATTGAACTTTTTTCTTCTTTTTTATCTATATTTTCATTTTCTTGAATCGTTGCTTTTTCTTCTTTATTTTCTATATTTTCGTTTGAAGCAGTAGTGCTAACATCGTCTTTTTCAACTTCTTTTTCCTTTTCTTTTTCTTTCATATTAATAATACTTAGGGAATGGTTTTATATAATATAACTTTCAATTTTACTCATATTACATCAAATATATTGCCAATTTCCTTTTTTTTGTCAAATTGGCAGAAAAATAAAATTATTCTAAATATTAATTTTGTTCTTCTAATTGTAAAAGTGCGGCGGCACCGAGAATGGCGGCGGTATTTTCATTTAATTGGGATAGCAATAGTTGAACTTTGCCTTGATAGGAAGCAAGTAGAAACTTTTCCAAGTAGTACTTTGTAGGAGAGAGTAAATCGCCCGATTTTGTGGGACCGCCCATTAAAAATATTGCTTCCGGCGAGGTGCAGGCAACGGCATTTGAGAGAGCTAGCCCTAATACGTATCCCGTTTGCCTTAATGTTTCAACAGCTAAGGCGTCTCCTCTATCGGCAGCGTCTCCGATAACTTTACCGCCGATTTTTTCTATTGGGAGTGCATATAATTCACTTTCAATTTGGTGTTCGGCAATCAATTCATGACAAGTCTGTTTAATTCCGCGTGCGGAAGCGTAAGTTTCTAAGCAGCCTTTACGTCCGCATGTGCATTGTCGCCCGTCCGGAAAAATAATCGTGTGCCCTAATTCTCCCGCCATTCCATCATGTCCGTAAACCACTTTCCCATCAATGACAATACCGCTTCCAACCCCCGTGCCTAAAGTAATCATGATAAAATTTTTTATATTTTTAGCCCCTCCGTAGAACATCTCTCCGTAAGCGGCGGCATTGGCATCATTAGTGATTACTACTTTTGTATCTATTTGATTTTTAATTAATTTCTTTAGATTAAAATTCTCTTCAAATTTTAAATTAGGTGCTTTGCATATTTCTCCCGTGTAGAAATTGGCATTCGGAGCACCGATTCCAATGCCGTTAATAGTTTTGATTTTATGTTTTTCTAATAACTTGTGAATGGAATTAACTAAATCGCTAACAAAAATATCAATGTTATTATAAGTTGAGGTTGCTAAACGGCTTCTATCTATACATTTTCCATGCTCATTTACAATACCAATGTCTGTATTGGTTCCACCCATATCAATTCCTATTGTAAATGCCATAGCTACAATTATTTAAAAAAGAGTTCCAACGAACCTATTAATTTATCGTAAACCGTTCCCTCTTCTTGCAAATAAAGGAAAATAGTATATTTATTTTGTGTCTCCCAATGGTTTCCTTCAATAAAAGTTTCGTCAATAATTAGATTTTTTTTCTTTTTTACTAAAACGTATTGATAGTTATAAAATCCTTGTTTCAGCAAAAGTGCCGTTTCCCAATAGTTTGTTTTAGGGTTCAGCTTCAGTCTCGCTTCATCTACGATTTTCCAATCCGTTAACGCTCCAAAAACATAGAGATTTCCTTCTGTTAGTTCAAAATCCGCTTTTAATGAGAAGATGGTTTTTACATAATCTTCTGAATTTTTGCCGTTAAAATCTTCATTTTTTATGTAGTAGAAACCATTTAAAGTCGGGTCATTTGTATAAGGAGTATAGGGCTTAGCTACGTCTTCCAACACAAAAGCTATATTTTCATCGTTTCTATAGCCGATAGATACAATTCTATTTCCATTATATCGTAAACTTTTAATATCAAAAAAGCGAAAATCATTCCCTCCATTAAAAGCATTGGCATTATTGTCATAGTCAAAATTATACTCTCCCGGTTTTCCGGAACGGTAGGGTAAGCCGATAATAGCATTATCCCAACGTCCGTTTTGAACGATGTTGGCGTGTAAGTAGCGGGAGGGATTTTTGACGTCATAATTTCCCGTGTAGGCAGTGAAATCTACTTCTTGCATAGTGTGCATGGTGCTTACGTCGCTCGAACGATTAACTCTTCCGGAAATAATGACGGGTTTGTTTTCAATGACCATAAACCGTCTCACTAAAATAGGATCGTCAGGGGAGGTGTCGTATACAAAAAGAAGATAGTTTCCGGATTTTGTAATTTTCATCAAATCACTCGGAAAGGACAATTCATAATGTGTATAAGAAGTAATCGTATTAAATGAGTAGGAGTAGTCAGAAATTTCATCTTCTAAAAAGCCGTCAATATACTCCATTTGGCTTAAATTATCAATTTTCCAGTCGTACGAACAGTGAATAAAAGTGTATTTCAGATAGCGGCTTTCGTTACTCAAGTCGTCAAAGGAGAGGAGTAATTTTTCATCGCTGTTCAATTTAATGATAGGTTGAGAGTACGGGTAATTATCCAAGTAGAGTTCTACTGTTTTAATATCATCAATAAAACAGCTATTTACGGTAGTAAGGTATTGAAAATCTTGCCCATTAAGTTGCCCAAAAAGGGAGAAAAGGAGCAAGATTAAAAGTGCATAGTTTTTGCTATGTTTCATTCTTTATTTTTTACCCATTATTTCTTTTTCAAAGATACATAATTTTTTTTTAATTTGCCTTTTTCAATTCAAGCGAGCCTCCATTTGGGAAAACCAGATAAACCTTACCTGATTGGGTTACAAATAGCTGATCTTTACCAAAGATAACAGCTGCTATCGTATCGTTCAGTTGTGAAATGACGCACTCTCCTTTTGCAAGACTTTGGACAACACTATGGTTCTCAAAATTTTTTGGATTGTTTTCATATTGTAAAGATTGTAAGCTCAAACCGAAATATTGTTGACCTTGAAGTGCGAAATCGGTAAATCTGATAATAGTACTATCTTTTATTTCTCCTGTCTCTATGTCGAATTCTGAATCATTGACGGTATAGAATGTTGTTTCGCTCAAATATTTTTTCACACCCTCTTCCGACATCTCCACTTCCGTTTTCACTACTTTACTTTCGCTAGCGATATATTCTCTTATTGCTTTTTCTCCGATAAAGGTCAAGGCGCCTGCAAAATAGCCGATTAGAGCTATCCATGATATTTTTTTCAAGTACCAAATAAAGTCGATTTTTTCCATTCCCATAACGGCAACACCGGCAGCAGAGCCGATGATTAAGATGCTACCGCCCGTTCCGGCACAGTAGGCTAAGAATTCCCAGAAGAAGTGGTCTGTTGGGAAATGATACATTCCCATCGCTCCGGCTACAAGCGGAACATTATCAACAATCGAGGATACGAGCCCGATGATAATATTAATGACGTAGTATTTTTCAGGTTCGAGCAACGGTATCTTGTCTAAATTAACAGCAAGTAATTCCAAATGTCCAACTGTTGCTAAGGCATTAACTGCCATTAAAATCCCTAAAAAGAAGAGAATACTCGGCATGTCGATTTTGGTTAATATCGTAGAAACAGAAAAACGACTTCTTTCAACCTCAGGTCGTCTTCGATTAAGAATTTCTGATATTATCCAAAGGACGCTAAGTCCACCAAGCATTCCAAGATAGGGCGGTAAATGTGTAATGGTTTTAAAAACGGGTACGAAAAGTAAAGCACCTACTCCGAAAAAGAAGAAGAAATTGCTTTCCCACCTTTTTGTTTCAAAAGTAGCATCAATATGGTCTTCCGATAATTCCGGGCGTTCCACGTGCCCTTTGAGGATAAATGATAAAACGATAAGCGGCACTAATAATGAAACAAGGCTTGCCAAGAATGTCATTTCTATAATATTCAATGCCGTAACTCTATTTCCAATCCACAGCATAATCGTTGTAACGTCTCCGATTGGCGACCAAGCTCCGCCGGCATTAGCCGCAATAATAATCATACTTGCATAAAACCATCTCTCCTTTCTGTCACCTATCAGTTTGCGAAGCAAAGCAACCATAACTATCGAAGTAGTTAGGTTATCTAATACGGCTGACAAGAAAAAGGCGACAATAGAAATAACCCACAAAAGTTTTACCTTTTTGGTCGTTTTAATATGTTTTGTTATAATTGTAAAACCACCATGTGTATCAATCAATTCAACGATTGTCATCGCTCCCATCAAGAAGAAAAGAATTTCAGATACTTCTCCGAGTGCAGTTAATAATTGAGAATGTACTAGCCAATTTAAGAAGTAATTTCCGGGATGGTCCATCGCAAATTGGCGGAGTGAGTCGGTATTTACAAGAATACCTTCGCCACCGATGACGGCACAAACCCATAGTAGAACCCCCAAAAGTAGAGCAGTCGCAGATTTGTTGATTTTTAAAGGATGTTCAAGCGCGATTATCGTGTAACCTACGATGAACAAAACAATCATTAGTACGAACATAAACATAATTAGAAAAATTTTAATTGATTATAAATTTAAGTTAATTGTATATTTTTCATTTTCAGCAAATTACCAGTACAAAACTCCTACTTTTAGCCCTACAAAATGATACAACATATTTTTTGAACGATTGGTGGAAATAGACGGATAATTGGTTACGTTAGGGTCTATAACACTATATTTTAAATCGGATTGTTGTAATTTGTAATGAGCGGCTAATAAAAATTCCAAATTCTCCTTTATCTTTACTTTAACTCCGAGTCCGGTTTCGGCATGAAAGCCCGTGGTGGCAGCGTGTATTACTTTAGTAACACGTTCCGGTTGAGAGGATACGTACCATTTGAACGCATAACCGACATTTATAAACCAATTAGGCGTTATCGGCTTATCTATAAAATTTACATCAAAATGGGCGTATACCGGAATAAATGCCGTGCGTTTCCATACGTCCACCCCAACGCCCATTCCCGTTGTTATATAGGGATTGAATTGATAGGCAATGAGTTGGTGTAAGTTTATAATGAAATTTTTATTATTTGGTAAGCGTCTCTCTTCAAATTTTAACTCGCCAACGCCCGTTAGAATACCTAACGAGGTCATATACACGAAACCGCTCACATCTTTCTTTAGTCCGGGTTGTGCCTGGGTGAAAAGATGTGAGAATAGCAGTAACGCACTTATTCCGACTAAAACTATTTTTTTCATAGGCTCAATTATTTAAAAGAAATTAATCACATTTCGACTTTCTATTAGCTCTTGTGCGGCTTCTAATGCAGCTGCACTCACGTTTTTCCCACTCATCATTTTAGCTATTTCATAAATTCGCTCTTTATCTTCTATTTTTTTGATAGATGTAAAAGTATGTTTTTCTTCTACCTCTTTATAAACGTAATAATGTAACTCTCCTTTTGCGGCAATTTGCGGTAAGTGAGTGATAACAATCAGTTGACGTTGCGTCCCGATTTGTCTCATCAAGTTCCCTACTCGGGAGGCGGTATCTCCGGAAATGCCCGTATCAATTTCATCAAAAACGACTGTCGGCAGAAAAGCACTTTCGCTGATAACGGATTTTATTGCAAGCATCACGCGTGAAATTTCCCCGCCCGAAGCTACTTTTTCTATTTCAACAGCAGGGCTGCCGGGATTAGCGGAAAATAAAAAAACCGCTTCGTCAATGCCGAGTTCCCCAAAACTTGCAGTTTCATTTAGTAAGATATTAAAAGTCGTTTTTTGCATTCCGAGCAAGAGTAACTTATCTAAAATTGCTTTTTCAAGACTCGGAAGAACTTTTTTTCGTTGCTCGGAAAGTAGCTTCGCCGACTTTGCAACCCTCTCCTTGGCACTAACCAACTCTTTTTCAAATTCCTGCAATTGCTCTTCCTCTTCCAAAAAACGATTTACTTTCTCTTTCATTTTTTCTTGCAATTGCAATAGCTCTTGCACCGAAGAAAGCCTATGTTTTTGTTGAAAAGTGAAAATAATATCTAACCGTTCCCGTAGTCTATCTATCAATTCAGGATTAACTTCAACCGCATCTTCCAAATTAGCAAGTTCGTATGAAATATCTTTCAGCTCGGTTATAACGCTTGATAATCGTGATTCAAGATTCTGAATATTAGCATTATAAGAAGAGATTTGTTGACAATTACGCGCAACTTTTTGAAGCATCTCCAGTACATTTACCTCATTTTCCGACATTATGGCAGTTGCTTCGTGCAAATTGGTCTTAATAAGCGTAGCATTTGATAAAAACTCAATTTTATTTTCCAGCTCTTCCTGTTCATTCGGTTGCAAATTTGCATTCTCCAACTCGTTAATAACGTACTCCCAATAACTCACCTCTTGTCGTTCGCTATTCAGCTTTTTCTGTAGTGAATGATACTTATCTTCAATATCTTTAAATTCCGAATACTCTTTTTTATATTCTCCCAAAAAACGATTATCTCCTAAAAAATCATCAATCACTTTTAGGCGAAATGGATGTTGTTGTAAAAGTAAATAGTGATGTTGAGAATGAATGTCAATTAATTTCTCGGTCAACTCTTTTAAAATTTGCAATGTAACAGGGGAGTCATTAACAAAGGCTCGTGATTTTCCGTTTGGGAGTGTTTCTCGTCTAATAAACGTATTCTCTTGATAATCAAGATTATATTTTTTGAAAAAAGAGGCTAAATCAATATTTTTAATATCAAATTGAGCTTCAACAAAGCATTTTTTGGATTTATCGTGAAAAATGGCACTTTCGGCTCGTTGTCCCAATATCAAGCCCAAAGCTCCTACTAAAATCGATTTTCCCGCTCCCGTTTCCCCCGTTACAACCGTAAATCCTTTATCAAAGTCAATAGATAAGGATTTAATAATCGCATAATTTTCTATTTGTAACGAGAGTAACACCGTCTATATTTACTAATATTTTATCGGCAAAAATACAAAAATAGTTGATATTTATTTTTATAACGTTATAAATAATTTTAATCAGGGCGTGCCCCCTTCGCTGCGCTCGGGGTCGGCGTACGGCTGCAAGTCCGCGGGCGGTAGTCGTGGGGTCGCAAAGCGGCAAAAAGAGCTTCTAAAGTCGCTTTTTTGCCGCTGCGTCCCCAGCGCCTCCCGCCCTTGCGGGCTATCCGCCTCCCGCCTCACGCAAGAGACGCACGGTTACAACTTCACTTCCCTAGTTCACCTTTTTCAATTCAAGCGAACCTCCGGATGGGAAAACTAGATAAACCCTACCGGATTGAGTTACAAATAATTGGTCTTTGCCAAAGATAACTTCTGCTATCGTATCGTTCAGTTGCGTTACGACACACTCTCCTTTTGCAAGACTTTGGACAACACTATGATTTTCAAAATCTTTTTTGTTATTTTGATATTGTAGAGATTGTAAGCTCAATCCGAAATATTGTTGACCTTGATGTGCGAAATCGGTAAATCTGATAACGGTACTATCCTTTATTTCTTCTGTTTCTAAATCAAAGTCGGAGTCGTTGACGGTATAGAATGTCGTTTTGCTCAAATACTCTTTTACTCCTTCTTCCGACATCACGACTTCCGTTTTCTCTGCTTTATCTTTGTTGGAGATACGTTCTCTTATTGCTTTTTCTCCGATAAAGGTCAAGGCGCCGGCAAAATAGCCTATTAGAGCTATCCACGATATTTTCTTAAGATACCAAATAAAGTCGATTTTTTCCATTCCCATAACGGCAACGCCTGCGGCAGAGCCGATAATTAAGATGCTACCGCCGGTTCCGGCACAGTAGGCTAAGAATTCCCAGAAATAGTGGTCTGTTGGGAAATGATACATTCCCATCGCTCCCGCAACAAGCGGAACGTTATCAACAATGGAGGATAGAAGTCCGATGATAATATTGATTACGTAATATTTTTCAGGTTCGAGCAACGGTATTTTGTCTAAATTAACAGCAAGTAACTCTAAGTGTCCAACGGTGGCTAACGCATTAACCGCCATTAAAATCCCTAAAAAGAAGAGAATGCTCGGCATGTCGATTTTGGTTAATATCGTAGAAACTGAGAATCGACTTCTTTCAATTTCAGGTCGCCTACGATTAAGTATTTCAGAGGCTATCCAAAGAACGCTAAGTCCGCCAAGCATTCCCAGATAGGGGGGTAAATGTGTGATAGTTTTAAAAACGGGTACGAAAAGTAAAGCACCTACTCCTAAAAAGAAGAAGAAATTACTTTCCCAGCTTTTTACTTCAAAAGTAGCGTCAATGTGATCTTCCGTTAATTCCGGACGTTCCACGTGCCCTTTAAGTATAAATGATAAAACGATAAGCGGCACTAACAATGAAACAAGACTTGCTATGAATGTCATTTCTATGATATTCAACGTAGTAACTCTATTTCCAATCCAGAGCATAATCGTTGTAACGTCTCCAATTGGCGACCAGGCGCCGCCGGAATTAGCCGCAATAATAATCATACTTGCATAGAACCATCTCTCTTTTTTATCAGCTATCAGTTTGCGAAGCAAAGCAACCATGACAATCGAAGTAGTTAGATTATCTAATGCAGCTGATAAGAAAAACGATATAATAGAAATAACCCACAAGAGTTTTACTTTTTTAGTCGTTTTAATATGTTTTGTTATAATTGTAAAACCGCCGTGTGTATCAATCAATTCAACGATTGTCATGGCTCCCATCAAGAAGAAAAGGATTTCAGATACTTCTCCGAGTGCCGTTAACAACTGTGAATGTACTAGCCAATTCAAAAAGTAATTTCCGGGGTGGTCCATTGCAAATTGGCGAAGGGAGTCGGTATTTACAAGAATACCTTCGCCGCCAATGACGGCACAAACCCATAATAAAACTCCCAAAAGCAGGGCAGTCGCAGATTTGTTGATTTTTAAAGGATGTTCCAGAGCTATTACCGTGTAACCTACGATGAACAAAACAATCATTAGTACGAATATAAACATAATTAGCAGTTTTTAATTGATTATAAATTTATATTAATTATATGTTTTTCATTTTCAATAAATTACAAGTGTTTAATTCCAACTTTTAGTTCCATAAAGATTGTATAACCTATTTTTTGTACGATTAGTAGAAATAGACAAATTGTTGGTAACGTCAGGGGCTATAACGTTAAATTTTAAATTAGATTGTTGTAATTTGTAATGAACGGTTGAAAAAAATCCAAATTTCCTTGAATTTTCGTTTTGATTTCGAGTTTATTTTCCTGCGTATTCTAAGACATAATCAAGTGTTTTTTGATTTTTTTTAAAAATATTTTATTTTTCTAATTTTCAATCATTTAGCACAATATTTTAGCTCCAAATCCAGATTTTTGGATTTACAATTTCATT
>DUOL01000137.1 GCA_012838875.1 Bacteroidales bacterium
GCGGCGGCAAAAAAGCGAGCTTGTAAGCTCTTTTTGCCGCCTTGCGACCCCACGGCTTGTGCCCGCGGACTTGTAACCGGGCGCCGACCCGTGAGCGCTAGCGAACGGGGCACGCCCTAATAAAAATTAAAAACTACTTGATTATAAAATATTTTTAGCGTACTAAAAGCACTAAACGAAAATTATTTAGGGAGGAATTTCTCCCAAATTTTCCAGCTCTCATCGGCCTGATAATGAAGCATTTCCAAACCGTTTTTAATGGTAGCGCCTCGTTTTTTCCCCTCTTTTAAAAAAAGAGTTTCCTGCGGGTTGTAAATTAAATCGAAAAGTAGATGCTGCGAGCTTATCGCTTCGTAGGGAATATTCGGTTTCTGATTTTGCAAATCGCCCATTCCCAGCGGCGTCGCATTGATAAGTAACGTGGAATTAGCTACTATTGCTTGAGTTAACTCATTATATGTGAGATGATTATGGTTTTTGTTTCGTGAGACAAATCGGTAGGCAATGTTTTTTTTCTTCAATACGTATGCCACCGCACGCGCCGCCCCGCCCGTGCCAAAGATTAAAGCCTGCCGATGCAATTCCCCACAATTCTCATAGCTCTTTTTAAAACCGATAACGTCACTATTAAAACCGTGTAATTTAATACCTTTTTCCTCTCTTTGTACCAAAATAGTGTTGACAGCACCAATCTCTTGGGTGGTTTCGTCTATGATATCAAGAAACGGCAAAACGGAATTTTTATAAGGATAAGTTACATTTAATCCCTGTAAAAACGGATAATTGTGAATAATAGAGGGTAGTAATTCAATGTCTTTGATGTCAAATAAATGATATTCAACATCTTGAATGTTTTCTTGTTTAAATTTTTGCGAAAAATAACTTTGTGAAAAGGAGTGAGAAAGCGGGTGTCCGATTAAACCGTATTCTCGTTTCATTCTTCGACTGCCTTTTCTTTATTTTGTATTCTTTCCGCAACGTACTCAATAGCAAAAATAATCACAAAACCTATGATGATGAGCGTAACAGCTTTGGCAATTTGAGGACTGTTGCCGGTGATTTGTTCAAAAGAAAAAGGGGAGAGGTTTCTTTCGGTTAACGGCACCAATTTGCCATCGTCATCAGTATAAGTAGTAAGAACCTCTTTCCAGGGCCATATTTTATTGAGCGAGCCGAACATAAAACCGGTTAAGGAGGCAAGTGTTATCATTTTGAAATGTTTAAAAAGCCAAGAGAGAACGTTGGAGAATGCGATAATTCCAATTCCAGCCCCTAAAAGGAAAACGAGGATAACGACAATATCAAAGCTAATTAAGGCTTTGAGCATGTAAACGTAACTACCTAAGAGGACGAGGATAAAGCTACCGGAAATTCCGGGCAAAATCATAGCACAAATAGCAATTGCTCCGCAAAGAAAAATGTACCACAATTCTCCTTGACCACTCAGGGGTTGATTTTCGGGAGAGGTGATGAAAAATGACAAAACCGTGAAAATAAGAAAGGCGATTACGGTTTTTACGTTCCACTTAACCGTTTTTCCAATATAAACAGTGGAGGCAATAATAAGACCAAAGAAAAATGACCAAACTAAGATAGGCTGATGTTCAAGAAGATAGGTTAATAACTTGGCGAAACTAAAAAAACTTGTACCGATACCTGCAATTAAGCAAACTAAAAAAGTTCCGTCAATATGTTGCCAAAATCGTCTGAATTTTCCTGTAAAAAAGAGTTTAATAGCTTGTAAATTAAAACTTTTTATGGCATTTATCAGTCTTTCATAAATACCTGTAATAAAAGCAATCGTACCGCCGGAAACACCCGGTATTACATCCGCTGCCCCCATGGCGAGACCTTTTAAATAAATCAAAATCCACTTTTTCATTCTTGTTACAGATTTGGTTATAAAAAGTGCAAAAATACAACTTTTTTAAAGATACTTAATAAAGCGCAAAGAAGAAAATGCTACAGATAGATAATCTGTCCGGACACGTTTTCATAGCCCATCTCCCTCAGCAGTTGACAATAGCTGTCAAGCTGTTGCTGATAGACGGGCAGTTCTTTCCCTGTTTTGTAATCGAATACTTTGACCTCATTTTCAAGAAATACAATTCGGTCGGGACGTTTTAATTCTCCGTGTGCATTAGTGATTGTCATTTCGTTGTATGCTCGTATTGATTTATCGTTTGAAAAATAGGGAGCTAAATTCTTATCGTTTACTATTTTTAGTAATGCTTTTTTAATAGCGGGAATGTAGATTTTATCTTCTGCTGAAAAATCTATCTTCTCAATCTCTTCTGCTGTTTGCGGAAATGTTTGTAATTGTGAAAGATAATTGTGTACATAAATTCCCATTTCCTGTTCTTCACTCAATGTGACAGCTGAAGTTGTAATCAATTGATTAAAATTAAATTGAGTAAAAGAGAGTGAAAATAGAGTAGGGTCATCTGTTTTATAATCTTCTGCGATTTTCTCATTCTTAAAATCCTTATTTCCAAACCAATATTTATTTTTCTCTTCATCAAAAATAAAGTTGGAATTTTCAGTTTCATGATTAATAAAGAGATGTAAAAATTTAGCATAATTACCTCTACTCTCTTCCTTATCCCCTGTAATAATGTACAACCCTTTTTTCGCACGGGTGTGGGCTACGTAAAGAATGTTGAGTTGGTCTATTGCCGAGATTTCCATCTCTTCATTATATTTTTCTTCAAATTTTGTATCTTCAAGTTGCTTGGTGCAATTTATAAGATAGTATGGAAATACAGATTCTTCATCTTCATTTTTATACCAAAAAGAGCTTTGTGTGGCTTGTGCTTTGTAACTTTGGATTGGTAAAATTACAATAGGATATTCCAAGCCTTTTGCTTTATGAATGGAACTGACAGTAACCGCATTCATTCCTTCGGCTGAGGAGAGCGATAAATTACCTTTTTCTTCTTCCCACCAATGCAAAAGTTGAAACAACTCTTTTCCTTTATTATTTTCAAATTGGAAAATAGTTTCTAAAAATTCTGCTATATAGGCATCAGCTTGTGAAAAATTAAAAATTCTACAAATTTCTGATACTAAGGAGTATAGTGGGAGTTTTATTAAAGATTTCGGGTTGAAGTTAATCCCCTGTTTTTTGAAAGTTTCTAATAAAAAATTATAGGAATCTTCCCAAGCAGCAGGGGGAATATTGCTGATGTCCTGTCGTAATAAATGTTGAATAATAAATAAAATTGCAATTTTATTTTCACGATTTGCAAGAATTTGTAAGGTGGAAATAACAACATTCACCTTATCTGACGATGCCAATAAGAGTGAGTCGGCAGAAATAACGGGAATGCTTTTTTTTGTGAGTAGTTGCCCTAATTGACTTCCTAAATCATTTCCTCGTGTTAAAATCGCTATCTCCTTATATGAGAACCCTTTACTGATGGCATCATCAACAGCTTCACGGACTTTTTTGTTTAAATACTCTTCTTCCTCCGTTTTAAATTGAATGGAAACAAATCCCGTGCCGGATTCATTTCCAATCTTTTGCTCAACGGCACGGTAATACTCCTCTGCTAAAGGAAACTTTACTTTTTCATCTTCTTGTAGTGATTTTAGAAAAAGAAAAAAACGATTGTTGAAGTCTACAACATATTTATATGACCTATAATTAGTGTCAAGTGTTTGTAAATCATACTGTTCGCAATTTTTGTCGTTCGGGTTAATGATTTTTTTATATCCGTCCGCGGTAGACAACTCTTTAAATAGAGAAGCGTCCCCGTTACGAAAGCGATAAATTGCTTGTTTCATATCTCCGAAAAGAATCACTTTTCCTGTTTCGTCAGGAAATGGATAATAGTGTTGAGAGAGTGCATTTTTTAAGAGTGGTAATAGGTTTTCCCATTGCATTTTGGAAGTGTCCTGAAACTCATCAATGAAAAAATAACCATATCTATTTCCCAATTTTTCAAATATATAAGGGGTCTCTTCATCTTTAATATTATCAAAGATTTTAGCATTTGTTTCGCTGAGATAAAAAAGGTTATCGCGCATCTTAATCTCGTCCATTATCTTTTTTAAGTCAACAAGGAGAAGTAACAATTTTAAATTTTTTGAAATGTTAAGTTGCGAGTTGAGTTTGTTGCTTTCTTCAATGATAGTATAAACGAGTGAAGATAATTTCTCAAAATCCCCACTTTGAACGTCCATGCCATTTTTTGTAAAAGCGCCTTTTTCTTCAATTGCTTTAGTTATATTAGCTCCAACTTTTACATTCTTTCCATCCGAAGCTATGATTTTTTCAAACCAACCAAATATACCATTTTTGCCATAATGAAAATCGTTACTTTGGTCGGATAAATTTTTAATACAGCGATTCCCCTCTTCGGCTAAATGTAAAATGTTATTTTTAATTTCGTTAATTGTTGCAAACAATTTTTTGCTTTCCTCATGCAATTCGCTTGCAGAAACATCTTCAAAGGCTTTGAGTGGCTGGTAAGCTCTTTCATTATAAATAATCGGTAGGAAGTTGAGTAGCTCTTTCTCTACATTCCAGTTGCCTGTCTCTTCCATTTTTATTTTAACAACTTCCAATACTCTGTCTGACAATTCTTTATTCTCACTTGAAATGCGATTTAGCAATGTGTCAATAGCTTGAGTGTAGAACTCATCTAATTGAATTTTGATATTAAAATTGAGGTTTAATCCGAGGTCAAGGGCAAAAGAGCGGATAATACGTTGGAAAAAGCTGTCAATTGTGCTAATGGAAAAGTTGGCATAGTCGTATAAAATATTTTCTAAGAGCAGATTAGCCTTCTTTTCAATTTCTGCGTTGTTTAGTTGAAGGTTGTTCTTAATTTTGTCAAAAATTGCTTTTTGCGAGCCGTTAAACTGTTCATATTTTTGGAAGGCGAAGACGGTAAGCGTTTCGACTATTCGCTGTTTCATCTCGGCAGTTGCATTATTGGTAAATGTAATAGCCAAAATGTTTCGATATTTCTCAATATCGCGAAAACAAAGCGTGAGATATTCAATAACTAAGTGGGTCGTTTTCCCGGACCCTGCCGATGCATTATAAAGCGTAAACATAGTGCAAAGATATAAAATTATTCATTTTTTTATCCTTTTCTCGGTTATTGATTTTACGATTTTTTTATGGATAGTTTCAACTTATACGACGGTTCACTTTGACATTCAATCGGGTGAAACTATTTTTAAAAAAAGCCTTTGTATAGATGATTGACTATCAAGGCTTTTTGAGTTATTTGCGGAGAGTGAGGGATTCGAACCCCCGGAGGTGTTACCCTCAACGGTTTTCAAGACCGCCGCAATCGACCGCTCTGCCAACTCTCCGCCGCAAAGATACAAAAAAAGCAATTCTACCTTTTAAAAAAATAAAATTAAAATAATTAGGTCATAATCAATAAATTTCATATTTTTGTCCCATCAAAAATTGGCTATTTTACTATGGAAGAGAACTCGCTTTTTGAAGAAAAAGAGGATTTATACGAACATTTTAACTTTAAAGTTGATAAAGGTACGGATTTAGTAAGAATAGATAAGTATTTGCTAAATTTGATTCCTAATACTTCGCGGAATAAAATCCAGCAAGCCGCAAAAGCTGAGTGTGTTATAGTTAACGGGAAGCCTGTTAAACAGAATTATCGTGTCAAGCCGTTTGATGTTATCTCAATTTTGATGCCGTACCCGCCGCGAGAAATTGAAATTATTCCCGAAAATATTCCGCTTGACATTGTTTATGAAGATGATGATATTATCATAATTAATAAAAATGCAGGGTTAGTCGTACACCCCGGCTACGGGAATTATACGGGGACTTTAGTGAATGCACTTACTTATTACTTTTTAAATAAAATAGATAATCAAGGAAATCCGATTAATCCTCTATTAGTGCATAGAATTGACAAAGATACCTCGGGACTGCTGATGGTTGCCAAAAGTGAATATGCGCAAATTAAATTAGCCAATGATTTTTATCATCATACCATTCATCGTAAATATTACGCTTTGGTGTGGGGAGATTTCAAAGAAGACGAAGGGACTGTTACCGCTCATATCGGTCGAAATCCTAAGGATAGGTTGGTTATGACCGTCTTTCCTGACGGCGAGAGCGGAAAGCATGCCGTTACACATTATAAAGTGGTGGAACGTTTTGGCTATGTTACTCTTATCGAATGTCAACTGGAAACGGGGCGTACTCACCAAATTCGAGTGCATTTAAAGTCTATAAGACATCCGCTTTTTAATGATGCTACATACGGCGGTGACAGAATTCTAAAAGGAACTACCTTTACCAAATATAGACAGTTTATTCAAAATTGCTTTAAATTGCTTCCACGGCAGGCTTTACACGCTAAATCACTCGGATTTACTCATCCAATAACCGGTAAGCAGTTGTTTTTTGATTCACCATTGCCGAAAGATATGCAAGCAGTGATTGATAAATGGAGAAATTATTCGCAACATAAAAAATATGAAGAAGAGGATGTTATAGATGTTGATTTAAAATAAATAAAGAACGGGATTTATAAAATGGCAATTGGAAAGAGAGAAAAGATTTTTTTAGACGATTTTTTCGGTATAACTACGGACTACTATCTTTTCGCAGTTAAAACAGTTTTTTCTTTATTTCGATTTGCGGCTAAATTGGAACATCTTTTTTCTACTAATTTTTACTATTTAGGGGAGACTTTTCTTAAAGAAAAACCCGATTTAAAATTTGCCATGTTGGGTTCGCAGATATGTAAAGAGGAAGAGGTTAATGCCGTCATTATTGAAAATAAAACGTCTCAATTTGACCTGTTTAATATCTATAAGACGGAAAAGGAGTTGCCGTTTTCTACGTTGCCCTTGTTTCAGGACGATTTCTATATTTTTAATAATGACGGACTTAAGTTTTATAAATGGGAGTTTCAGAATATTGATTATCTCCTTTTAATTTATACTAAAAAAGAGCGTGAGGTTGAGCATGTTTTTAAGCAGTTGGAGAGTTTGTCGCGCATCAAGACCACTAATGTCTCTGCAATAATCAATGATTTTAAGAGGAGAACGGATGAAATTACCTTTTTACAGCAACTTTTTTGCGAAGCAGAGGTGCGAAACTCGCAATTTAGGTATGAGCAGAAACGGAACCGTTTAACGGGGAGAACGGAAATTCCGAAGCAGAATCTCTGCTATGCCGAGAGATATGAGTTATTGAGCAAAGTTGCCATTGATAATCTCGATATTGAAGTTGATGATAATGTTGAGAGTTAGAACATTAGCTTATAATGTTTTAAATCTCTATTTTTTTCATTGTAAGATAGTTTACTCCTCTAAAGTATAAGTCAGGAGCATTGAATCACAGAATTATATAATCTATCGCCTCTTTCATTGTGGAAAAATAGTGGAAAGTCATGCCGGAGACGAAGGTCTCTTTAATATCATCGACATCTTTTTTATTTTCCGAAGATAGGACGATATCATATATTCCGGCGCGTTTTGCGGCTAAGATTTTCTCTTTAATGCCGCCCACGGGCAACAGTTTTCCGCGAAGGGTGATTTCACCGGTCATAGCAATCTTAGGTCTTATTTTTCTTTGTGTAAATGAGGAGATTAGAGATGACAAGATGGTTATTCCTGCAGATGGTCCATCTTTTGGGGTTGCGCCTTCGGGAACGTGAATATGAACCTTTTTCTTTTGGAAAATTTCAGGCTCTAAACCATAATCAGTGGCGTGAGCTTTTAAAAATTCGTATGCAATCGTAGCCGATTCTTTCATTACATCTCCTAAGTTTCCGGTTAACGTCATTCCTCCGTCTTTGCTTAGGCTCGTAATGGTTTCAACAAATAAAATTTCGCCGCCTACCGAAGTCCATGCCAATCCTGTGCTGACACCCGGTACATTGGGGTCTATAGAATGTTCCTTCTGGAAAAGAGGGGCACCAAGAATTTGAAAAAGGTCATCTTTGGTAATACTCTTTTTCATTTTCCCTTCTTGAACCAATTTTGCCGCACGGTGACGGATGATTTTGGCAATTGTTTTCTCTAAGAGCCGAACGCCGGATTCACGCGTGTAGTCGGTGATAATAGCTTCTATAATCGAATCGGAAAAAGTGAGTGCATTTTTCTTAATGCCGTGTTCTTTCAGTTGTTTAGGAATGAGGTGCTGTTTGGCAATTTCAATTTTCTCTTCTAAGAAATAGCCTGCAATCTCAATTACTTCCATACGGTCGAGAAGAGCCGGGTGGATAGTCGAAAGTGTGTTCGCAGTAGCAATAAATAGAACTCTTGATAAATCAAAAGTGGATTCTAAATAGTTGTCGTAAAATGCATTATTCTGTTCGGGGTCTAAAACTTCGAGCAGAGCGGCAGAGGGGTCGCCTTGTACATTCATTCCCAATACTTTATCAATCTCATCGAGAACGAAGACCGGATTTGCAAATCCCGCTTTTTTTAAACTTTGGATTATTCTTCCCGGCATAGCCCCGATATAAGTTTTACGATGCCCTCGAATTTCAGACTCATCTCGCAATCCTCCCAAAGACATACGAATATATTTTCTTTCTAATGCTTTAGCTACCGATTTTCCTAAGGAGGTCTTACCTACACCGGGAGGTCCTACTAAACATAAAATGGGAGATTTCATATCTCCTTTGAGTTTAAGAACTGCTAAGTATTCAATAATTCGTTCTTTTATTTTCTCTAATCCAAAATGGTCTTTATCCAACGTTTTGCGGGCATGGTCCAAATCAAAATTATCTTCGCTATACTCATTCCAAGGTAAATCTACTAATAGTTCGAGGTAGTTTAATTGGACGGAAAAGTCGGGTGACATGGAGTTTGTGCGTTGCAACTTCTGAAGTTCTTTATCGAAAATTGCTTGCGTCTCTTTACTCCATTTTTTATTTTTCGCTTTAGCGAGCAGCTCTTCGCTTGCCTTTTCCGAAGGAGACCCTCCTAACTCTTTTTGTATAGTCTTCATCTGTTGGGTTAAGAAGTACTCACGCTGCTCCTTGTCAATTTGCATTTTAGATTTGTGCTGAATTTGATTTTTTAGTTCAGCTAATTGTAGTTCTTTATTTAGAAATTTTAATATAACTTTTGCGCGTTCCTCTACATTTTCCATTTCTAAAATACGTTGTTTTTCTTCAATGGAAATAGATAAATTGGAAGATATGAAATTGAGTAGAAAAAAAGGACTTTCAATATTTTTTAAAGCAAAAAGAGCTTCTTTAGGAATATCTCCTTTCAAGCGAAGCATGCTTAGTGTAGTGTCTCGCAGTGAGTCGATTAGTGCATTGAACTTCTTACTCTTAAGCAATTGAGGATTATGCTCCGCAGTTTCATAAGAAGAGACATAAGCCGTAAAGTAGGGTTCGGTTTGAGCAAATTCACGTAATTCTATTCGCTTTATACCTTGGACGATAATGGTTACGCTTCCGTCAGGCATGGATATATACTTGAGTGTTCGTGCCATCGTGCCGATTTTGTAAATATCTTCAAAAGTCGGTTCTTCCGTTTCGTTCGCCTTTTGTGTAACTACGCCTATCGGCTGGTTCGTTCTGCCGTATTCTTCAACTAACTTAATGGATTTATTTCTACCAACCGTGATAGGAATGACGATACCGGGAAATAAAACCGTATTTCGTAAAGGTAAAATAGGTAAAACTTCAGGAATCGGTTGTTTTTTTAAATTCTCCTCGTCTTCCATTGAGAAAAGAGGAATAAAAGAAGATTCGTTATTGATAAATTCGTTAATGAAAAAATGATCCGTCATACTTTAGTTTGCTTTAAAAGTTCGCAAAGATATAAAAGATATATATTTAAACGATTAATATTTGAAAATGTTTATTTACTTTCAAATTTTTCAATGTGCGAATGAATCAGGGTTATTGCCTCAATATTTCGAGGTGAAACGATGTCAATCCAGCCACTCTCAATAGGATAAACATGGTTTTTCTTAACAGCTATCAATTGAGAATAAGGAAAAGTTTTAATAAATGAAGCGTGGTCTTCTTTCCGAATAAAAATTAAATCCGGGTTTTCTTGAAAGAGATACTCACGACTAATATTCCAATTTACTAATTCTTTTCCGATGTTGATACCGCCCGCTAACGTTATTATTTCGTCAATATGGGAGTTTTTTGGTGCCGAGTAATCGCCGCCGTCTCCAAATCCAACGACATAATAAACTTTCGGTTTAGTTTTTTCTCCTTCGTCGGCAAAGTTAATTTTAGTTAATTGTTGTTCAATATTTTGAGCGGTTGCTAGGGCTAAAGAGTCTTTATTTAAAATTTTCCCTAATATTTGTATTGAATTTATTACGCCATTAACTCTATTCTCTTCTCTAATAGCAATAACAGGAATATTCATTTTTTCAATCTTTTCGATTTCTTCTTTTCCTATTATTGAACCGATAAGAATTAAATCAGGTTGAAGTGCGACCAAAGTTTCAATATTAAGATTTAGGAGCCCTCCAATCTTTTTTATAAATTTTGTTTCAGGGGGATAGTTGCAAAAATCTGTAATTCCCACCAATTTTTCTTCACTATCCAGTAAGAAAATGATTTCAGTAATTGCCGGGGATAATGAGATAATACGTTGAGGCTCAGATTTTAATATTGTTTCTCTTTGATAAGAATCTACATGTTTTAAAAAATAATTCTCCTTTTTTTCTTTTTCCTTTGTGTGGCAATTAGCCAAAGAAAAAATTAAAAAAAATAGAAGAAGAGGAAAAGTGATTTTTCTCCTGAGCTTAAAATTAAAAATAGTGTTAATCATACGGGCAGTTAAATTATGTAAGGTATTAGTATATAAAAGGGAAAATTCGTTTTAGATTTTTATTTGCCATTTCTTCAGGAAATTTAATTTTATATTTTTCATGTGTTGAGCGCGCACGGGGCACCAAATTAGCAAAAGTCCATAGGAAAAATACAAAACCGGATAGTGACCACGTAAGGATAGCAAAGCCAAGCCATTCTATTAATTCACCGAAATAATTAGCCGATGTTACGTACTTAAATAAACCGCTCTGGGGGAGGTAATGTCGAGTATCGGTATCACTTTTTCGTAAATGACGAATAATATAGTCGGAGTGTAAATTGATAATCATTCCTACAAAAAATAAAATAGTTCCGATAATAAATTGAGGAGTATACAGCCATTCAATACTGTAATAGCCGTCTGGAGATTCGAAAAATATCCAATAGCCTTGCATGACAGAATTGAGAATATTGAAAGCTATTCCCATAAACATGATGCCGAGAGGCATTTTACTTTTTCCTTTTATAATAAAGGGGAAAATAAAAGCTCGTTGGAAGTAGTGGATTTCAAAAAAGATAAGTATGATGATTGGAACAAGTTCGGTACGTCTGTCGGAGCATAAATAGATGATTAGCATCGAGATAAAGATAGGAAATTCCATCAAGAACCACGCTAATTTGTTATTAATAGCCTTCCCCCATTTATGAGAAAAATTAATACCGTACCCTGCGTCAACAAAATTTAATGCAATGAAGACAATAATAGCTACGCCAATCATGACGTAGAGATAAATATAAAATGCGCTTGAGAACATGAGACGAAATAAAAGAAATAAAAGAATAGAAAGAATTAATCAATAATAATTGTCATCGGCAGCCTTGCTTGAACTCCTTGCATTTCACTTAGTCGTTTGATGTCAAGGAAATTGTCATAGTAAACACCTAATTGTCCTTTTAATTCTTTTAAAGCAACATCATTTTTCTGATCTAATATTTTTTCAAACCAACTCTTTTGAACGGGATAGTAATCAATTTCATAAGAAGAAATGTCGGTTAATTTTGCTGCAATTTGTATAGCATCATTCATATTGCCCATTTGATCTACTAAACCTAATTCTTTAGCATCTTTTCCCGTCCAGACGCGTCCTTGTCCAATTTCATCAACTCTGGCAATATCCATTTTTCTGCCGTCCGCAACCCGTTGCGTAAACGTTCCATAGGCTTCTTCAATGAGAGCTAATAATTTTTTAGATTCTACGTCATCTAATTTTCTTAATCCGCTAATATAGTCCGAATGTTTATTTGATTTAACCATGTCGACAGTAATACCAAGTTTTTTTTCTAAAAATTGTTGAAAATTAGGAATCATGCCGAAGACTCCGATTGAGCCTGTCAAGGTGTTTGGTTCAGCCACTATGAAATCGGAATTACAAGCAATATAATACCCTCCCGATGCGGCGTAGTCGCCCATAGATGTTACAACAATTTTGCCGGCTTTTTTAGCTAATTCTATCTCATGCCAAATAATTTCTGAAGCTAATGCACTGCCCCCCGGAGAATTTATACGCAATACAATAGCCTTTACATCTTTATCTGAATATGCGGCTTTAATATCTTTACATAAAGTTTCCGAACCGATGATTTCCTCGTCCCCTTTTCCGTCAATAATGTTTCCTACTGCATAAATGACTGCAATTTTATCAGAAGCTTTTGGAGTTGATGTTTTTATTGCCTTTTCATACTCTTTCAATGAAACGAAATTTAGTTCGTCATCTTCATTACAAGCTATTTCAGCGCGTAAAAAGTTTTCAAATTCTGAATAATAGGTTAGAGAATCAATAAATCGTTTTGTTACGGCATCGGCGGGAGAGGAGGGAAGAAGTAGGTTGGCATAATAATTTAACGAATCAACCGGAATAGAGCGTGCTTTTGAAATGTTATTTGTTACTGTTTCCCAAAGAGAGTTGCAGAGTTTATCCATCTGTTCTCTGTTAGCTTGACTCATCTTATCCAACATAAAAGGTTCTACGGCACTTTTATACTCTCCGTGCCTAATTATTTGCATCTCTACATTTAATTTTTCAAGTAACCCTTTATAGAACATTACTTGCATTGCAATACCTTTGAACTCTAACTCACCTTTAGGATTTAGAAATATCTTATCTGCTACGGTTGCAAGGTAGTAAGCACTTTGAGAATACACTTCACTATATGCATAAATAAATTTCCCGGATTCTTTAAAGTTAAGTAATTCATTTCGAATCTCTTCAATAGTAGCAGAATGAGCAGGAATTTGCGATAAATTTAGCCAAATACCACTAATTTTGGGGTCGGTAGAGGCGGCTCGGATAGTTTTTAAAATGTTTTGTAATCCCATGTTATTTTGAGAAAAATCGCCAAAATTGTAGTCGCTAAACGGATTGTCAATTGTACGTTCAGGAATAGGAGCCGTTAAGCTGATTTTTAAAATGGAATTATTTGGAATAGGTTTGGTTTTGTCAAGAGATGAAATGGAAGCAATGATGCCTATCATAAAAAAGAAGGAGATAATTGATAGTAAAATGGAAGAAATCATAACTCCTACGATTGTTCCTAAAACAATACGCCAAAATTTTTTACTACCGCTTTCAGGGATTTTATTATGTAATGTGTTCATGTTTTTATAAATATTAATTGATATTAATTATTGATTTAAAATGCAATATTACATAAATTTTAGTTTCAAACTCGAAAAATATATTAAATTAAGAAAAATATTTTCAGATAATCGATTTAAGTTTCATAATTATAATGTATTTTTGTCGTTTATTACGATAGTTTATTAAAAATGAGAAAATATATTTTATTTTTTATCTTTTCGGTGTTAACTTTTTTTGGTTTTTCGCAAAAATCCGAATTAGGGGTGATGGGTGGAATCTCTTTCTATTTAGGCGATTTGAATCCGAAATTGGTTTTTGGTATGTCTCAGCCGGCCGGTGGGCTTGTGTATCGGTATAATTTTACGCCACGGTGGGCAGTGCGTGCGAACATTCTCTTCGGTGAAGTTCGCGGAAGTGATATGATTACAAATAATAAAAATCCGCGAAATTTGAGTTTTAAATCCCCATTCACTGAAATTTCCGCACAAGCTGAACTCAATTTTTTGAAATTATATACCGACTGGGAGAAAAATAAGTTTGCTCCTTATATTTTTGCCGGTATAGGTTTCTTCTCTTTTAATCCTAAAGCAGAACTGGACGGTAGATATTACGATTTACAACATCTTGGTACGGAAGGGCAAGGCTTGCCGGGAGAGAAAAAGTTCTATTCGTTGACAAATTTTTGTATACCCTTTGGAATAGGGTTTAAGTATAATTTCGGAAAAGTTGCGACCCTCGGTGTTGAATGGGGAATGCGTTTTACGACAACAGATTACCTTGATGATGTGAGTGGTAACTACTATGATAATGAAACACTACTTATGGAAAAAGGTGATGTGGTAGCACGACTTGCCGATAGGTCAAAAGTTTTGCACAAAGAAGGAACGGGACGCGGCAACGTAACAACAAAAGATTGGTACTCCTTTACAGGATTAACGCTAACGTTTAGAATCGGGAACGAAGATAGAACTTGTAATATTGATAATGGAAAACGCCCTAATCCCAAAATGGGGAAAAAGAAGTAACGTTTAAGTGTTAAAGTCAATCATCAATAATGTAGGACAGAAGAAATATAATATCATGATAGAAGGAAAATCCTCAAACTCTAATCAGCTACAAAAAATCCCCGCACATATCGCTATTATTATGGATGGAAATGGGAGGTGGGCAAAACGAAGAGGAGCAAAACGTACCGTAGGTCACGAAAATGGTATATTAGCCGTGCGTAGCGTCATTGAAGGTGCTGCCGAATTGGGTGTCAAATTCTTAACACTGTATACTTTTTCTATAGAAAACTGGAACCGTCCGGAAGAGGAAGTTAATCTCCTAATGTCTCTCTTTGTACGCGCGATTCACGAAGAAGTGCCTAAATTAATGAAAAATAATATCCGACTTCAAGCTATTGGAGATTTTTCGCTGCTCCCTGCCCATTGTCAACAAGAATTGTACGGTGCTGTTGAGAGAACAGCAGGAAATAGCGGCTTGACCGTTGTATTGGCATTGAGTTATAGTGCACGTTGGGAAATTACCGAAATGACTTGTAAAGTTGCACGTGACGTTCAAAATAAAAAACTTAAAATTGATGAGATTTCACAACCTCTCATCTCGAATTATCTAGCTACAGCAGAAATACCGGATCCTGAAATATTAATCCGTACCGGCGGCGAGTATCGAATAAGCAATTTTTTATTGTGGCAAATTGCCTATACAGAGCTCTTCTTTTCTAAAAAAATGTGGCCCGATTTTAGAAAAAAAGACCTTAAAACAATTATCGAAAAGTATCAACTCCGAGAATCTCGTTTCGGAAAAACTAGCGAACAACTCTCTCAATCATAATATAGTCTTTAATTGCTAACATATTCTCTGAAAATAAAAATGCAAAATAAGTTTTATATATCTTTTCTTACCTTACTCCTGCTAATTTGCTTTCTAATAAATAGTGGTTATTCGCAAGTTATCATTCCATCGGAAGAGCAACAAAAAATAGCTGAAGTGGACTATTCCTCTCCGAAAAACTATGAAATCGGAGGAATCACCTTCACGGGAAATGCTCAGTATGACCAGCGCGGGTTGTTGTTTAATGTGGGTGATAGAATTGATATCCCAAGCGAAAAGATTACGGAAACTATTAAATCTTTGTGGAATACCGGACTGTTTGAAAATATCGATATTACTATTACCAAAATTGTCGGAGATTTAGTTTTCCTTAATATTGAACTCCAAGCACGTGCCCGTCTTGCCGCTTTTGCGTTCTCAGGAACTAAAAAAAGTGAAGAGAAAGACCTGCGCGATAAAATTAAAATTTCTCAAGGAAACCTTGTGAACGATAATATGAAACAGACATGTGCCAATATTATCAGAAAATATTACGTGGATAAAGGATACTATAATTGTGAGGTCTTTGTTGAGGAGAAAGCGGATGAGAAAATATCAAATGCCGTGAACCTCTTTTTTCATGTTACGAAATATAAAAAAGTAAAAATTGATAAAATTAATTTTATCGGGAATAAGCAGGTCGGGAAAGCAAAGTTGACCAAAGCGATGAAAGGGTCGAAAGAGAAGTTTTTATTTATCCCTTTTTATAAAGCCGATACCGTTATCTCGTACATGTTTAAAAATCCCGGTTATTATAAATCCAAAGATATTTCAGAACACCTCTCCGATTATTTTGCAGATAGAGTGAAACTGCGAATTTTTAAGTCTTCCAAATTTAATAAAGAGGCATACGAAGAAGATAAAAATAGTTTAATTGCTAAATATAACGAGTTGGGATATCGAAATGCTCATATCGAAAAAGATACTTTCTATATGGTTGATGGCAACATTGTCATAGATATTCATCTTTCAGAAGGAGAAAAATATTATTTCAGAAATATTGATTTTGTCGGGAATACAAAATACTCAACGGGTCTTTTGAAACAACTTCTGAACATTGAAAAAGGAGACGTTTACAATCAGTCGCAATTGATGCAAAATTTGAGTATGAACATGGACGGTACTGATATTAGCTCCTTATATATGAATGACGGCTATCTTTTCTTTTATGCTAACCCCGTTGAGGTGCTGATTGAGGATGATTCCATCGATATTGAGATACGGATTCACGAAGGAAAACAAGCTAAATATAACCGAATTTCAGTATCGGGAAATACAAAAACAAGCGATAACGTTATTCTACGAGAAGTTACAACGATTCCGGGACAACTTTTTAATCGCTCGGACATTATTCGGACGCAGCAGATGTTATTGTCATTAGGTTATTTTGACCAAGAGAAGTTAAATGTTCTTCCTAAACCGAACGAAGCAGACGGTACCGTGGATATAGAATATGTGGTTTCGGAGACGTCGTCCGATCAATTTGAATTGTCAGCCGGCTACGGAGCAACAGGTTTGGTACTGAGTGCGGGAATCTCTTTTAATAACTTTTCTTTTAAAAAACTCTTTGATAAAACTGCGTGGACACCGGTCCCTTCGGGAGACGGTCAAAAATTGGCTTTACGCATATCCACGAATGCTACTTGGTATCAATCGTATAGTTTGTCTTTTACAGAACCTTGGCTGGGAGGTAAAAAACCGAACTCTCTAAGCTCGTCAATCTATTATCAAAAACAAACTAATGGTTTTAATAGAAAAGATAAACGCTATGCAACCATTGAAATCGTCGGGGCAAATCTTACTTTTGCTAAAAAAATAAAATGGCCAGATGACTATTTTCAGGTTGCTCACGGATTAGTGTATCAGTACTACATGGTCAATAATTATAGCAATCTTTTTATCTTTAATACGGGATATGCGAATAATATTAGCTACGTGTTTACTATTATGCGTAACTCTATAAGTGCACCGATATATCCGCGCGAAGGAAGCGAAATTCTCTTTTCCGTACAGTTAACGCCACCGTATTCGTTATTTTCCAAAAAAGATTTTAATACAATTACCGACCAAGAAAAGTATAAGTTTCTTGAATTTCATAAATGGAAATTTAATATCTCATGGTTTGCGAAGATTGTTGAAAATTTAGTGCTTAACGTACGTTTAAAAACAGGATTTATCGGTTGTTATAATCCCAAAATCGGAGCACCACCCTTTGAAAGATTTTATTTAGGTGGTGACGGACTTTCAAATTATGCCCTAGACGGTCGTGAAGTTATTGGTATGCGAGGTTATGACGACAGCTCTTTAACACCGTTATTAAAAGGAAATGAAGTCGGAGGAACAATTTATAATAAATTTACAGCTGAGTTGAGGTATCCGATAACCCTCAATCCGAGTGCGACCATCTATTTGCTTACGTTTGTCGAAGCAGGGAAATCCTGGCTGGACAGACGAAATTATACACCATTTAATTTGTATAAGTCGGCAGGTGCCGGAGTGCGAATCTATTTACCTATGTTCGGATTGCTCGGTTTTGATTGGGGTTACGGTTTCGATCCTATCCCGGGAAAACCCGGGGCGAGCGGAAGTAGATTCCATATATCTATTAATCAATCAATTGACTAACTCTTGTGCAATGATAAGTATAATATAGTTCTTATAATAAATAATGATTTTAAACGTTTGACTTAATTATTGATAAATAAAAATTTTTAGATATGAAAAAAAGTATTATTACCCTTTTGTTAATGGTTTTTCTTGGTTTTTCTGCTTTTTCACAAAAGTATGCCTATATTGACTCTGAGTACATTTTGAGCAATATGCCCGAATATAACGAAGCACAAGCAGAATTAGATAGAATTGCTGCCGAGTGGCAGAAAGAGATTGAGTATCAATTTTATAAAATAGATTCTATGTATAAAAAATATCAAGTAGAAGCTATTACATTGCCGGAAAGCATGAAAAAGAAACGTGAAGAAGTTATTATCGAAGCTGAAAGAAATGTGAAAGATTTACAAAAAAGACGTTTCGGAAAAGATGGCGACCTCTTTAAAAAGAGAGCCGAGCTTATACAACCGATTCAAGATAGAGTGTTTGCTGTCATCGACGAGTTTGGAAAAGAACGTAACTATGCTTTCATCTTTGATACAGCAGGCTCAATGACCATTATTTATGCCGACCCAAAATGGGATATTAACGAGCAGATTATGAATAAATTGGGAATCTCTGCGACCAATGATGCTACGGACGAGTAATCCTCAATAAACGAACAAATATAATACTGACAATTAATATTTTAACAGAATGAAGAAAACTTTTTTATTTATAACTGCACTATTTTTATTTGCAGTTACTGCCAATGCTCAAAAGTATGGTCACGTTAACAGCGCTGAAATTTTAAAAATTATGCCGGGCGTTGATTCTATTCAAATTAAACTGTTGGCTTTTCAAAGTGAATTGGAAAGCGAATTTGAAAGTATGATGGCTGAATTTCAGACCAAAAAAGATAAATTTGATAAAGACGCCGGTACAATGTCTTCTGCCGTGCGTCAAGTGAGAGAAAAGGAGTTAGTGGATTTACAAACTAGAATCCAAGAGTTCCAGTACGGTGTTCAAGAAGACCTTGAAGAGAAAAAATATGAATTAGTAAAGCCCTTTCAAGATAAATTACAAAGTGCAATCAATGACGTGGCAAAAGAACATAACTTTGCATACGTTTTTGATGTTCAAACACTACTTTATTACGAAAAAGGTGAAGATATCACGGATTTGGTTAAGAAAAAATTGGGGATTAAATAGAATACGAACTAATTAATATTTTTTGCAATGAAAAACAGAATACTTATTACTATAGTAACTTTTCTATTTTTATTCCCGGCAGTTACTTCAGCACAGCACAACGTCAAATTTGCACATCTCAATTCTACGGAAATTTATAAAATAATGCCCGGTGTCGATACCGCACAACAATATATTATTGAACTTCAAGAAGAACTTTCAAAGGAAGGCGAGGCGTTACAAAACGAGTTTAAAGAAAAATATGAGCAATATACCAAAATGTCGTCAACTTATTCTGCTACTGTTATGAAAATGAAAGAAGATGAGTTGAATGCCATGTATGTGCGAATTCAGGAATTTTCACAAAATGCAGAGGAGGAGCTATTGCTGAGACAACAAGAATTGTTAAAACCTTTTCAGGACAGATTATTGGCTATTGTTAAGAAAATTGCCGAAGCCGAAAATTATACCTACGTTTTTGATACTTCTACATTGTTGCATTATGACGGCGGGAATGATATCACCGATAAAGTGAAAAAAGAGTTGGGAATTAAATAAAAAAAAACTAGGATTTATCTTCGATTTTTTTCAAATCATCTAAATTATAGTTAGACCCTTCCTCCATTTTCTTTTGGTTGGTAATCGCAAACTCTTCGAGAGAGTTAGGCATTTTCCCCGCGTTATTCATCTCAATAATACTCTTAGCCTTTTCCAAAGGTATCGCAAAAATGGTAGAACTATCATTGACATAGCTGTACCAAACAATTTTCTTGAAAATGTCAATCTTATTTTGCTGTCCTTTGCCTTTTTTAGTCTTTAATTGAATATTTGCACTTGGAAAAGCTTTAATTTCTTGAAGGTAAGTGGATTGTTCAAAATTGAGGCAGCATTTAAGTTTTCCACACTGTCCCGCTAATTTTTGAGGATTTAAGGAGAGTTGTTGTGTGCGAGCGGTACTGGTAGAAACGGATTGGAAATTGGTTAACCACGATGCACAGCACAATTCACGTCCACACGTACCGATGCCGCCTAAACGCCCCGCCTCTTGCCGCACACCAATCTGTTTCATCTCAATCCGAACTTTAAATTGTTCAGCTAATATTTTTATAAGTTCCCTGAAATCAATTCTTTCGTCCGCTGAATAATAGAAAATAGCTTTTGAGCCATCTCCCTGATATTCAACATCATTAACTTTCATTTTTAAATTTATATCCCAAGCAATATAACGTGAAGAGAGCATGGTAACATTTTCCAATTCTACAATCGAAATCCATTTATCAATGTCTGCGGCACGTGCCAAGCGATAAATCTTTTTGGTAACATCAGACTCTTTCACTTTTTTGTGTGCTAATTGTCGTTTAACCAAAGGTCCTGTCATAGAGACAATTCCAATATCAAAACCGGGCGTAGCTTCCACCGCTACAATATCGCCAACATTATACACACCTTCCGGGGGAAGATGAAAAAACTCTTTTCGGCTGTTTTTAAAACGCACCTCAGCAATAGGATATTGGCAAGGGGCAACAGTAATATCTTGCTCTTCAACCCAATTATAAGAGCTTAATTTACAGGCGTTTGTATTATATGCTTTACAAAAAGTTTCCTCTATATTCGGAGTCTTTGAAATGCCACGAGTTAAAAAAGCATTCTTAGCTATTTTTTCCGCTTCAACGCTGTTCGTTGAACGAATATCCATAGCCAGATAATCTTCTAAATTCTCTGAATTTGTATGGTCAGTCTCTTCTTTAGCTTTATTATTTTGTTTCATCTGTTTAAATTTGAGTTCGTTTTTGCAAAAATACGAAATAATTTCTTATCCCCTTTTTCTGCATTCAGAAATCTATTTCCTGCCCGTTGTGTTTTTCAAATTATGATTATAAATCGAAGATTTTCAATTAGTTATAGTCTCATTTTCTCTATTTTATTTTTTATTAGGGCGTGCCCCCTCGCTACGCTCGGGGTCGGCGCCCGGTTCCAGTCCGCGGGCACAAGCCGTGGGGACGCAAGGCGGCAAAAAGAGCTTACAAGCTCGCTTTTTTGCCGCCGCGTCCCCATCGGCTTCTGCCCTTGCGGGCTTTCCACCTAAGCGCCTCACGCAGCCAACCTGCTCGTGCAGAGCCGTTTAAGTCCAAAATGGAGAGCGGAAAGTGAAGGAATTAGCTTTGCAACGAAGCACGTGTGTTGACTTAACTGGCGGCGTTCTTTTTGCCTTGATTTTTTGGTACTTATGTATCAAGACAAAAGTACGAACTGACTTGTGCCCTAAAACAAAATTAATTATATTTTTTAA
>DUOL01000138.1 GCA_012838875.1 Bacteroidales bacterium
AATAGTTTTTTCTATTTTTTACAAACCAAACGGTAAATACATAACTTATTAATAACAGGATAGATACAATAATATCGAAAGTCCTTTTTTTCAATTTATTCGCCGGTAATGTAATTAAATTGGGAGCATTTATGTGATTTTTGGGAGTTATTATCGAATTGCTACCGATTAATGCGTTGCTATTTTCTGGAACAATTTTAAAGTCAACATTATACTCTTTAAGGAGTTCCATGTAGTTAATAATCTCTTTATACGAAAACGTTTGAGAACAAAAAACAACTTCTTTAATCTTGTATATTAAAACAATCTCTTTTAGTTGCGAGATATCTCCTACAATATAATCGGCAGGGATAATTTTCTCCTTATCATTGAGTGAGATAACGCGTAAAAATTCAATTTCTCTATTCGTATTGAGGATTAATTTCATTACTCTGTGAGCTTCTTCGCCTTCACCGAGCAGGAGTGTGCGAAATTGTTTTTTCCCTTCAAAATGGAATGTTGAATAAGGTGAACGATGCAGTAGATAGCGAACAGCATTTACCGCAATAATTCCCCACATAGAGCCGAAAACTACCACGGCTCGTGAAAAACGGAATGTCTCTGGCAGTAGTGCGTAAATTAACAGAATTAAAACCACTCCCATCAAAAAACCACGATTCGTCCGATGAAGCTGTATCAATTTTTTATAGCCCTTATTAATTGCCATACTAAGGATTAATATACTGATATAGAGAGGGATGACAATAATATAAAATTCTAATGGAAAAGAGCTTGTGCGTTCACTTAGCACGTTAATTTCCCAATACTTGGCGATAGCAAATACTCCTGCGTATATCGTAACAAAATCAATAAGCGGAAGCAGTAATGCGACAAAAATACGCTTTACTACTGCCAACGAAGCACGAAACCATATAGCAAAATTGATAATAAGCTGAACTAATTTAGCATTGCGAGCTTTAAAATGTTTTTTTGCAAAAATTTGCATCGCCCGATAAAAGACAAAGACATAATTTATGGAGCTTTTTTTTGTGCTTTCGCCTTTGTAATGAATGATTTTTGTGTGAGGAAAATAGTAATTTTTATAACCTTTTTGAATAATTTTATAGGATAAATCAATATCTTCGCCGTACATAAAATAGTCTTCATCTAAATAGCCGACCTCTTCTAAAACTGTTCTTCTAACAAACATAAAGGCACCTGAGAGCACTTCTACTGAATGTATTTCGTCATTGCTCAAATAAGTGAGGTGATAAGAGCCGAATTTTTTAGATTTTGGGAAGAATTTAGCTAAGCCGAAAATTTTATAAAACGCGACACTCGGAATGGGTAGCCCTCTTTTAGATTCCGGTAAAAATTCACCTTTTCCATTTATCATTTTAACTCCCAAAGCACCTGCATCTGCGGTATTATCCATAAACCGGATAATCTTTTCAAAAGTATCTTCTTCAACCAACGTATCAGGATTTAGCAGAAGAACATATTCCCCTTGGGCTAATCGGAAAGCTTGGTTATTTGCTTTGGCAAAACCGAGATTTTCCTTATTGGCAATAATCGTAACCTGTGGAAAATTCTCCTGTAGCATCTCAACCGAATTGTCAGTCGAGTTGTTATCCACAACAAAGATTTCCGACTTAATATTTGTTGTTGCTCGAACCACAGAGTGTAAACATTGTTGTAAAAAATGTTTTACATTGTAATTAACAATAACAACAGTAAGTTTTATCATATTTTCATCTCTTTAAAAATAAGCAAGTAAGCTCTTTTTAGCTCTGACTTTGTCTCCCACATTCACAATAACTTGGGCATTAAGAGGTAAAAAAACATCAACGCGTGACCCGAAACGTATCATTCCCATTTCTGCTCCTTGCTTTACCCTTTCACCTTCTTTAGCATAGGAAATTATACGTCTTGCTACAAAACCGGCAATCTGTCTAAACAAAACAACTCTATTTTCATCTTTTCTCACCACAACCGTATTATGTTCATTATCAAAAGAGGCTTTCGGAAGACTGGCAACAAGATATTTTCCCGGATGATAAGCTACATATTCTACCGTTCCGTCAATCGGATAACTATTCACGTGCACATTATGGACAGACATAAAAATCGATATTTTGATTCGCTCATCTTTAAAATATTCTTGTTCAAAACACCTTTCAGTAGAGAGGATTGTACCGTCTGCGGGAGAGATAATGCCGTTCTCTACCCTATTAACAATTCGTCTTGGTACTCTAAAAAAACGAACAACTAAAAAAAGAAAAATGGAAAAAAAGAGTAGTAAAACTAAAAAAACAAAAATGTGATAAGTGAAAAAAAGAAATATTGCCAAATGTGCAAAGACGATTAATGTTGCAATAGCTATTGGAATAAGACCCTGTTTATGAATTTTCATAATAAGAAATTTTAAAAGTTAGTGTGAAGTATGAGCCAATAAATAAATGCAACCGGAACGGCAAAAAAGAGAGAGTCAAAACGGTCTAAAACGCCTCCGTGTCCAGGCAAAAGACGACCGCTATCTTTTACATTACAAGCTCTTTTCAGCATTGATTCGGTCAAATCTCCGTAGGTTGCCGTTATCATAATAATAATGGCAAAGGTTACCCATTTCCAAACACTATTTAATCCATCGCAATAGAAAAATGGAATATAGAAAAATGAGATGGAGGCTCCGGCAGTTAATACAAAAGCGATAATAAATCCTTCCCATGATTTTTTAGGAGAAATTCTTCCAAAAAGTTGATGTTTTCCTGCTAAACTTCCGGCACAATAAGCAAGGGAATCATAAAGCCATATAATAATAAAGAGAGCTAAGACAATATTAGG
>DUOL01000261.1 GCA_012838875.1 Bacteroidales bacterium
AGAACAGTAGCCCGTAATACCACCAATATATCCCCAAGCATTGGCGGAGTAGCTATTATGAGTAGTTTTTGCTAAATTGTTTAAAATAATTTTCCCTTTATTATAATTCTTCTTAATATTGACCGGTAAAGCTGATGTTCCGTATACATAGCCCGTAATACCGCCCGCATAAATATAAGAATTTTTGGAATAAGTTATTACATTATTCATTAAAAACATACTATCCAAATTCCCGCAATTCTCTAAGGTCGCATAATCTGTTCTACCAGCGATACCACCGATGTAATGTCTCCAATAGTAACTGCTACTAGTACTACTTTCAAATGTTATATTAAAATTAATTTTCCCTTGATTCATCGAATTCGTCAGATAACTTAAACTACCCGGTGCCGGAGAAGTATTTCCCGTAAGATAACCGACAAGTCCCCCTAAATAAGTATTATAAGATGTAGTAGTCCCCGTATGATTGACAATTAAATTAGATTGATTAGAACAGCTATCTATGGTACTACTATTAGCATAGCCCGCTATTGAACCGATATAAAAAGTTGTAGAAGTTCCTCGTACCGAAATTGTACCCTCCCCTATTATATGTACGTTGGATATCTCACCATTACTAACATATCCGAATAATCCCACATATTGCGGACTATTCCCATTAATACTAATATTCAAATTATCTATCGTATGGTCGTTCCCATTAAAATAACCTTGAAATTGATTAGCAGATGTGCCGATAGGAGTCCAATTGTATCCATTCAAATCTATATCTGCTACCAAATCAAAATAAGCACCAATATATGCCCCGGCATTATTGTTAATTTCGGAAGACATATAAGCTAATTGAGCCGCATTCTCAATAAGATAGGGGTTTTGTGCCGTCCCATCTCCGAAAGACCACGGCGTTGCCATGCCATCCCAAACGGAAGGGGTATAATATCTTAGTCGTAAAGATAGATAAACTATACTGTCGCACCCATGACCATCAGGCGAAAAACGAGCTACATAGACCCCTGAAGTAGTATACGGTTGGTTATTAATAAATAAGGTATCACCATCATCCATAATTGTATCAAGCGTTAAGTGCCGCGCTGGGTGATACGAAAAATCAATAGTGTAGGTCGTATTATTATGAATTTTATAATAGGTCCCATCGGGATAAAAATCCTCTCCGAATATGTGCAGCGTATCTCCGTAGCAACGTGTCGTATCAATTCTGGCTGTACCCATGCATAATGTGGTAAAATTAAGCGTATCCCCATATACCTTATAAGCATCTATTGTTAAATAGGGACGAACCGTATAAGTAGTACAAGATAATAAACCACCTAAAACGACCGAAAAGGTATCATCTAATGCACAATTAATACTTGTATATGTTGCAGTTCCTTGTAATTTATATTCAAATCCCATTTCTGAACAATTTTCCGGAAGAACTTGTAGAACATCAACAATCGCATATAATTTTGCAGAAACGGCCGTCGTATCTGTAACCGGAAGTGTCTCAAGTAAATCAGGATAAGCCCCTCCTAAAATAGTAGGATAGCCGCCATTTCTTCTCGGATTTATGTCTTGACTCCAATTTGTCAACCCTAAGGTAGAAGGCATACCTTGACTTTGCAAAATAAAGGCAGCTAACGGCGACGCATACGGACTCGAATTAACCGTGCAA
>DUOL01000139.1 GCA_012838875.1 Bacteroidales bacterium
CGGCGGCAAAAAAGCGAGCTTGTAAGCTCTTTTTGCCGCCTTGCGTCCCCACGGCTTGTGCCCGCGGACTTGGAACCGGGCGCCGACCCCGAGCGAAGCGAGGGGACACGCCCTAATAAAAAATAAAATTATCATTATTAATAGAGTGAAAGAAGAAATTATCGACGGTTTTTCTCTACTAAACTTTTTAACATCTCCCAAAGAAGTTGCGTCGGCAACCCCATTACGTTGTAAAAAGAGCCTTCAATAGAGCGAATGCCGACCATGCCTATCCACTCTTGCGCTCCGTAACTTCCCGCTTTGTCGAGAGGAAGATAGGTGTGAACATAATAATTTATTTCTTCATCGGCAAAATCGGCAAACTGCACTTTCGTAATCGCATGCTTCGTGAGCCTCTGACTCTTCGTAGCTACTGTTAAACCGCTAATGACGTTATGAGATTTCCCTGAAAGCAACTTTAGAATCTGCATCGCTTCGGCTTTGTCTGTCGGCTTCCCGAGAATCTTATTATCCAACTCAACCACCGTGTCACAAGATATGAAAATGGAGTTAGCAGGAAAATCTTGGAAATTAATGTTGGAAATTTTTAACTCCGAAAGATATTCGGAGATTTTAACAGCGTCAAAATGAGCAGGATACTCCTCTTTCCCTTGAAAGGAAAGTGTGGAAAAATTGATACCCATTGCCTTGAGCAACTCGCGGCGACGTGGCGACTGCGAAACTAAATAGACGGAATAATCTTGAAGAAGAGACAATAACATTTTTTATAATTTAGAAAAACATTTTACGAATTACCGATAGAGGGAGTTTGAGAAAGTGTGTTTTGTTTTTTTATTTTGGCGTAAAAAGCTATTAACGTAGTTGCGGTAACGATAAAGGTTAAAAAATCAGAAATCGGCTGTGCCGCCCATACGCCGGTAAGGCTCAATTTCGTGGGTAACCAAAGAATAAGAGGGGCTAAAAATAGCATTTGACGCGTTAAGGAAAGGAAAATCGCAATTTTTGCCTTTCCGATAGATTGGAAAAAGTTAGAGGTAACGATTTGAAAGCCGACTAACGGGAAAACAATCATATAAATACGCATCCCCGAAGCGGTAATTTTTATTAAGGTTTCGTCTGTTGTGAAGGCTCTCGCCAATTCGTGGGGAAGAATATTCGCTATTAAAAACCCGAAAATGCTTATTCCTGTTGCCCAAGCGATGGTCATTTTTAAAGTTTTCGTCACTCGGTGCATCAATTTTGCTCCGTAATTGTAACCGATAATCGGTTGCATACCTTGTGTAAAACCAAGAATAATCATAACTATTAATCCGGTAATACTATTACAAATACCAAATGCGCCGATAGCCAAATCTCCTCCGTATTCAAGTAATTTCCAATTCATCAGAATCGTAACCAATCCTGAACAAATATGTATTAAAAATGGGGATAGTCCGATAGCAAAGATGCTGCCGATAATTCTCCATTTTAACTTAAAAGAGGCGGGAGTGAAATGTATAAACGATTTTTTGCTCGTAAAATGAGCTAATACCCATACTAATCCTATCGTTTGTGAAATGACGGTGGCTATTGCCGCCCCGCGAATTCCCCATTTAAAACCGAAAATAAAAATGGGAGCTAAAATCACATTAACGGTAACGGTAAGTAGTATTGACACCATCGCTTTGGCAGGGTAGCCTGAGGCTCGCATAATATTGTTAAGTCCATAAAACAGGTTAGAGATAACATTTCCGGCAATAATCACTTCCATAAATTCGCGGGCATAAGAAACGGTATGTTCGGTCGCTCCGAACCAAAACAAAATTTTGTCAAGGTATATGAGCATTAAGATAGAATAGATAGTACTAATTATAAGGTTAAGGATGGTGGCGTTTCCTAATGTTCGCGTGGCGTCTGCGTAACGTCTTTCGCCTAATCGGATGGAAACGATGGCAGACGCCCCCGCCCCCACTAACAACCCGAAAGCAATAGCTAAGTTCATGATAGGAAAGGTAATCGCCAACCCCGAAATCGCATAAGGACCAACGCCCTGACCGATGAAAATACGGTCTATGATATTATAGAGCGAACTCGACGTAGTTGCAATAATTGCCGGTAATGAATAGTTTAAAAGAAGCTGCCCGATACTCTCTTTTTCGAGACTCCTTGCATTTTCGTTCATTGTTCTCAACTAGTAAATTTCACCTGCGGGTCGAGCCACCCGTAAGTTATGTCAACAATAATATTTATAATAACAAGAATAATAGAAACATATAGTAACGCTCCCATGACAACGGGAAAATCATATTTGTCCAAGGCATCGACAATGACGACTCCCATGCCCTTCCAGTCAAAAATATACTCAACAAAAACGGCTCCCGCCAATAAGGACGCCAACCAACCGGAAATGGCAGTTACAACAGGATTTAGGGCATTTTTCAAAGTGTGTTTTACCAAAATCCGCCGATAAGGAAGCCCCTTGGCTCTTGCAGTGCGAATATAATCTTGCGAAAGGACATCTAAAACCGAATTCTTCGTCAATTCCACGACTAACGCTAAGGGGCGAATGCCGAGGGTGATAGCCGGTAGAATTAAATTTCTCAAATCGAGGAATTGTCCGCTTCCGTAGTTATCGACCGAATACAAACTTCCGAACATGCTCAGTCCGGTTACATCGGCGAGCAAAAAGGCAAAGACCCACGCAAAGAGAATCGCCGCAAAAAAGGAGGGGACGGACATTCCTAAAACAGAAAAAAAGAGGGCAATTTTGTCAAACCAACTCCCTTTGAAAACGGCACATAAAACGCCGATAGTAATCCCTACAATAATGGCAAAAAATATGGAAACTACAGCCAAAAGTGCGGTTTTTGGAAAAGCTTCGGACAAAATATCTATAACTTGTCGCTTACTTTGGTACGAACGTCTCATAAAGGGCTTTTTAAGCACTATAGAGGAATTCTCAAACGAAAGGAATGAAATATAATGGTAATTGGAAGGATTCAAATAAAAAAAGGAGTCTTTATCTTTTGTTTTGTGCCATGATATTGGTGATAAATCATTGAGATAGGCTAAATATTGCACACCAATCGGCAAATCCAGCCCCATCTCCTTCCGTATTGCCTCTTCCGTAGCAATATCAGTCCGTTGTCCCATAATCATACGGGCGGGATCGGAAGGCAAAACGGTGAAAAGAAAGAATACTAAGGTGATGACCCCGAGCATCAAAAGAAATCCGTAAAGTATTCGTTTTAAAATAAATAACAACATAGTGAGGTCTAAAACAGTGCAAAAATACAAAAAATTAAAAGATGTAATTTCATTGCTGCTATCTTTAAATTTCGCTTACTCCTATTCCAATATGGTTTTTTTATTATTTTTGCTTACTGAATTTTATTCAACTTGTAAACCATGAAATTTTCTTTTTTTTCTATCTATTTTACAGCTTTTATACTTATTTTTAGTGCTTGTGGTAATAGAAATAATGAGCTACAGCCGTCCGTGAAAGATATTCATAACCCGGCTTCACCGGAAGGAGTTTCGCAAAAGGAAGATGAAAATATGCCGATTCTTGCCTTTGAAAAGAAAATTTACGATTTTGGAAAAGTGGTACAGGGCGAACGATTAAGTTATACTTTCAAATTTCAAAACAAAGGAAAAGCAAACTTGATTATCACTAATACAACCGCTTCATGCGGCTGTACGACTTCTATTCCACCCAAAGCCCCTATCAGACCGGGCGAAAAAGGAGAATTACAAGTCCATTTCGACTCAAAAGGCAAAATGGGAAAAGAGACATTTACCATAGTCGTATCGGCAAATACTTATCCTGTAAACACAATAATACAGGTTACCGCAGACGTTATTAAACCTTAAATTATATTATAAATTATTAATTTTTAATTTTGAAACCAATGAACTACTTACTTTTTTTATTAATGGCACAACCTAACCAAGGAGGAACTCAAGGATCAAGCGGCATGAGCTCGATGCTTATCTTTTTACTCCTCATTATTGTCGTTTTTTATTTTTTTATGATTCGTCCTCAACAGAAAAAACAGAAAAAAATTCAACAATACAGAGATGCTCTTAAAAAAGGAGATGAAGTTATCACTATCGGCGGTATTCATGGGAAAATCGTTGATGTTCAAACAAGCACCTTTATTATAGAAGTAGAAGGCGGAACTAAACTAAAAATTGAAAAAGCCGCAGTGGCAATAGACAATAACCCTCAAAAAAAATAGTTTAACATGGAAAAGCCATCTGTAAATTTTGAAGATAAAAAAAAATACAGAAAGCCTTCCATCGCTTTTTTGATTTGTGTTTTGGCGGCAGCTTTAATTTGGGCTTTTGGTTATTTTTCGAAAGATTATACCGTAAAACTCGATTATAAAGTTGTATGCACTGAATTACCTATGCAAAAAAAAGAGTTTTCTCTGTCTGATTCCGTGGTTACTATTGCTTTTAAAACCAAGGGTGTCAATTTTTTAAATTCAAAATATTCGGAAAAAAATCGTTACGTCAAATTCCCGATTTATCTTTTAATTAAAAACAAAAAACAAAATCGCTATAATTATACTTTCACCAAAAAAGAGCTCAATCAGTATCTTAAAAGTGTGAATTTTTATGGAAACGAGTTTGTCGAAATCGAATCGCCGGAATCAATAACCGTCTATTTTGATAAAAAATAAAATATGATAAAAGTGGGCTTGACAGGGGGTATCGGAACGGGTAAAAGTTTCGTTGCTAAGCTATTTACGGATAGAGGCGTGCCCGTTTATGATGCCGACAAAGAAGCGAAAAAATTGTATGCCCTTCCTGAGGTTTTAAGTGAAGTTAAAAGTCAGCTTGGTGAAGCGTTTGTGATTAACGAACAGATTGATTTTAAAGCAATTACAACTCACGTTTTTTCAGATTTGGCGTTTAGAAAAAAGTTGGAGCAAATTATTCATCCAAAGTTAAAAAATAATTTTTTAAGTTGGTGTCATCAACAGCAAGCGGCTATTGTAATAATGGAAGCGGCTATCATTTTTGAATCTAATTTTCAGCCGCTCTTCGATTATATAATTACCGTCGATGCGCCGCCGGAGGTGCGAATTGAGAGAGTTAAGCAGCGAAATCCGTTGTTAACGGAGGAGAATATAGAACAGCGTATAGCGGCACAACTATCGCAAGCTGAGAAGTGCAAACGTGCTGATTTCATCATTCTGAACGATGAAATTGAGCCTTTATCTCCGCAAGTTGAAAAGGTTTTAGAGAAGATAAAGAAGCTGTAAATCTATACTCTCTTGCTTATTTCGGAAAATTTTCAACTTACAAAAGATTTTTTTACAATTTTTATTTTTAATTAGGGCGTGCCCCCTCGCTACGCTCGGGGTCGGCGCCCGGTTACAAGTCCGCGGGCACAAGCCGTGGGGACGCAAGGCGGCAAAAAGAGCTTACAAGCTCGCTTTTTTGCCGCTGCGTCCCCAGCGGCTTCCGCCCTTGCGGGCTTTCCACCTAAGCGCCTCACGCAACCCAAGCTGAAAGTAAAGCGGAGAGCGGA
>DUOL01000015.1 GCA_012838875.1 Bacteroidales bacterium
ATTATCAAAAACTTGTTTGAAATATTCCTGAGCCGAACCATATTTTTCCTTTTCAAACAACTCTTTTGCTAAGCTATATTCATACTGCGGGGAATCGTAAATAATAGGACGCTGAGCAAAAGTGGAAGGCGAGAAAATAGAGAGTGAAAAAACAATAACTGATAAATAAAAATAAGATAATGATTTCATAGCATATAAATATATGTAAAAAGCAAAGTTATAAAATAGATAGTTGAAAATAAACACTATTTAATGTAAATTTTCAACACCCTATTTTTAATAAAACTTGAGAAAATTATGAGTGATAAAATGAAGAATTTTATTGTTTGTAAAATTAAAATATTATTCGAGAAATGTTATTTTTTTAACGTCCTCAAATAAATTAATATTACATACTCATCATTAATTTGTTATACTTATTATATAGAAAGATAAGCACCGACTCAATAAGCAAATATATTCCCCCAATAGAAGCACTGACTATAGCAATACTTAAATGGTTAAATTTATAAAACATAGGACCTTCGGCAAAAAATGTCGAATAGAGAATAAGAGGAGAAATGATGAAAGTAAGTAGGAAGAATGTCCACCAAATTCCAATGTAAAACTCGTGGTTGTCAACCTCCTTTTTGGGTAAAATAGATTTATCGTTTAAAAGATAAATAGATTCATTCATTAGCTCATTGAAAAAGGTATACGGTTTAATGAGATTATAAGCAGGAATTAACCAACTAACAAAAGCCCAATAAGGGGCGTTGCCATTTTTCATCCAATCGGCAAGTTGATGTAAATTTTTTGAATTTCGATAGTTCCAAATAGCAAAAAATAAAATTTTTAAAACAACCAAAGTTAAAGTAATATAAAGTAAAAGACTGAAAGTAGCTTTTTTATCGTTAGTAGCTTTTTCTATTTCAGTAAAATCTATTTTAATAGGTATATAGGTTGCTTCGGTAACCTTGATTATAGAATCAGTTTTTGCTTTATTTTTAATTTCCTTAGCTAATATGTCAGAAACTCTCTTTATTTCACTTTTTAAGTTCTTAGCTTCGGCGGCGACTTTCGGCGTAGGCATTGCAGAAAGAGAGTCTAATCTTTGAGAATAATAAGCTACCCGTGTAGAGTCTCCTTTAGAAGGCTGTCTAGCCTCTTGCATTTTCATAGTTGCTTGTTCATACTCAGGTCGCTTTTCTACAAGGACTCTGTTCTCTTTATCAAAGCCCATAAGAGCTACCACGGATAAAATAAATGCTGCAAGAATTAATAGGTTGAATAGGACGGTAATCCTTCCCCATAATGCATTATTGGTGATTTTTTTTATCATAATAATACGTTTTTATTTATTGATATTCAATGTTTTTAATATGTTTTGCTTTCATACCTTTAGGTATGCAAAAATAAAAAAAATATCATAATAATTTATGAAATAAAGAAAAACATTAAAATTAAACGTAATTTTGCTCAAATTTTGACAATGAACTTCAAAGAATTTCAAGAATTATTTTACCAAGCGCTGACTCCTCTACACGATAAGAGTGAAATCCGTGCTCAATTTCATATCTATATTCAGGATAAATTTAAAATTTCACCGCACCGATGGTATTTGGATTTAAACCGAACCGTAGAACCGAATAATGAGATTTTGCACGATATTTCAAGATTAAAAGCAGGCGAACCTATTCAATATCTGTTAGGACGTACGGAGTTCTATGGAATAGAATTGAAAGTTACGCCGGCTGTTCTAATTCCTCGTGTAGAGACGGAAGAGCTGGTCGATTTTATTTTGTCCGAAAAAAATTTCGCTCCTGAAAAAGAGATAAATATTTTAGATATTGGAACAGGGAGCGGAGCAATTGCTATAGTTTTAGCGATGAAGTTTAAAAAAGCAAATGTTTTTGCAGTCGATATTTCCCAAGAAGCCCTTGAAGTTGCCCAAGAGAATGCCCGAAAATATAATCTGACTATCCGTTTTCAACCGTGGGACATGCTTAGCGATTCTATTCCGACAACTTGGTACAACTATTTTGACTTGCTTGTTAGTAATCCGCCCTATGTCCCTCAAGCGGAAAAAGATTTTTTGCACATCAATGTAAAAAACTATGAACCGCCACAAGCGCTATTCGTTCCTGACGAATTTCCGCTTTTATTTTACGACAAAATTGCAGAAATAGGGACGAAAATTTTGAAAAACGATGGGTCTATCGTTTGCGAGACTTATCATTTATTTCAGGATGAGTTGAAAGCTCTCTTTTATCAATATGACTATGAGAATATTCGTGTAATTCTCGATATGCAGAACAAGGCGAGAATATTTTTTTGTAAAAAAAAACAATAAATCATATTTCAAAACGAAAAAAGTGTATTTTTGCAAATCTGAAAACACGGGATATAGCGTAGTCCGGTTATCGCGCCTGCTTTGGGAGCAGGAGGTCGCAAGTTCGAATCTTGCTATCCCGACAGAACCAAACGGTTCCGTAGCTCAATGGATAGAGCAACTGCCTTCTAAGCAGTAGGTTGATGGTTCGATCCCATCCGGAATCGCGGATCAAGAAAATAATAGAAAGGATTGCTTCGTAGGCAATCTTTTCTGTTATTTATATACACGAAAATTGAAAATTTTCAACAATTTATTCCCGACTTATATCTTTTATCACTATAAAAATAATTTTATTTTTTATTAGGGCGTGCCCCCTCGCTGCGCTCGGGGTCGGCGCCCGGTTCCAAGTCCGCGGGCACAAGCCGTGGGGACGCAAGGCGGCAAAAAGAGCTTACAAGCTCGCTTTTTTGCCG
>DUOL01000140.1 GCA_012838875.1 Bacteroidales bacterium
ATTATTCTTGTTAAAATCACTAACAACGGTTGTTAAGAATCTTTCCGCCTCGGCAAGCGTCTGAAACTCACCTAATAAGGCTTCAAACGTGGCAGTATTTCGCTTAGTCGAAGTTTTAGCAATAACTGTATTAGAAAGAGCCTTTTCAACTTTTAATTTACTATCATAAATAGTTAATACATCTTCGTTCTTCATCTGTTTCGCTATTTCAGCTCCTTGAATATCTTTAAATTGAGTGGCTGAGGCTGTTTCAAGCAACTGAATACTTTTGACGAGACTTTGCTCTTGTGCTTGTGCCATATTAAATATGAAAAGGGCACTTAATAAAAATAAACTGATTTTTTTCATTTTTGTAATTTTAAATAATGTTAATAATTTTCGATTTTGTTTTACTAAACTTTTAAAAAATTTAGCAATGAATTAAGTTCATCACCTATTCTCCATAAAACAAATGCAAAGGTATAATTTTTTTTAAATTTAAAAACAGGTTTTTTTTATTTTTGTTCATTTTATTAAAAAAACAGCACTCATTTTTAAAAGTGCTGTTTGGGTTGTGGTGTCCTCGCAGGGATTCGAACCCTGGACCCATTGATTAAGAGTCAATTGCTCTACCTCCTGAGCTACGAAGACTTTTGACCGTGCAAAAGTAAGAAAAAATATTTATTTTAAGCCATTTATTGACAAATTTCGATTAAAAAAGGAGTAACTTTACGGATAAAGAGTATTTTTATTTTATTTTATTTTATTTTTTATTAGGGCGTGTCCCCTTCGCTGGCGTTGCTGTGTTTAATACTCCCATCGGCTTCAATTTTCAAGGTACATTCAGGAATATCTTTTCGGGTTAACTGCTGAATTTCTTTTAACGCACGATTTTGTTCATCTAAAATGGGTCCGCCTTCGCCTATTTGTTTTGTGGAATAGATTTTCCCTGAAATAAATTCTCCGGTTTTACTTAAATTTAATTCAACGATAGGGGCTATTCCGTTCGGTCCGGATAGATTAAAGCGTCCGTACGTTGCGAAATTGCCTAAACTGTAAGCGATAAACCGGTCTTTGTAAATGTCGATGGCGCGAGTAACATGAGGTCCGTGTCCTAAAACGATATCCGCTCCGGCATCAATTGCCATTCTCGCAAATTCGTACGGATTCCCTCTATTTTCGCCAAGAAACATTTCCCTTTTTCGTGTAATATGTCGCATGGTCGAACCCTCCGCTCCGCCATGAAAAGAGACGATGACAATGTTACTAACACTGTCCAAATGGGAAATTATCGCTTTAGCATTGGCATAATCGTTTATCTTGACTGTTCCCGTATTTGGTGCAAATGCGGCAAAACCATAACGAACTCCATCCTTTTCAAAAGTAGTATAAGGACACTCCTCCAGGCCTGCAAAGTTGATGGGCGAGTTCTCTAAAATTCGAATCGTATTAGCTGTCCCCGTGCGACCAAAGTCACGAATGTGATTATTGGCGATACTCAATAAGTTAAATCCTGCATCTACCAAATAATCAATGTAGTGATCGGGCATCTTGAAAGCGTAACATATCGCAGGATTAGAACATTTTTTTCGCTCACCTTCGCCGGTTAGCAAAACTCCTTCCAAGTTGCCGAATGAGACATCTCCTTTACTTATAATCTCTTTAACAGGAAGTAAAATATCCTTCCCGTCATTGGGCGGCAAGTAGCTACTGTTCGGGTAATTGGTGCCTAACATAATGTCGCCGACACCTATAATTTTAACTATTTGGGGGTGAGAGTGTGTCGTATCCCTATCTGCAATAGGCTTCATTGAAACGAGTTGTTCTTGGCGGTAAATTGTTTTCATTGTGTCGCCCCCTTCTAACGTGTCGGCAATTTCTACGGCTTCTGCAATTAGCACATAATCAACTAATAAAGAGTCTTTTGGATATACTTGCGGCAGTTTTCCGGCAAATAAAAATCGAGATGTGTAGTGCTTATTAGTTTGGTACTTCTCTATGATGATACCTCTTCGACAGCTGTGCATCATTTCAATAGTGTCTCCCTGAACGGACGTAACTATGGAAACATGACCGACTCTCGTACTTTGAATATTTCTCCCTTTAAAAAACATTAAATCTCCTTTTTTTACGTCTTTCAAGCTAATCTTTTCAGTAACAGTTGCAATAGAAGCGGAAGAGCGAGGCAAAGTAATTCC
>DUOL01000256.1 GCA_012838875.1 Bacteroidales bacterium
ACTATAACAGTACACACTATGCGTATACGTATTCCTATATGCCATCTTCAGGTTCTTATAGTTATCGACAAATATGGTGGACGCATAATTATTTTACATCTTGTGACCCAGAGAGTTATAATTTTGCGTATAGTTATCATACGACTTCAAGTTCTAGCTATATTCCTGATTTAAAATTAACCATAGCAGACCAATGTATCCCTTGCTCAACGGCGACTAATCTACAAGTTACTTCAACCACTAGTTATACGGCTACATTTACGCTTACTAATAATGCAGGAGTAGGAGAATATGAATATGAAGTAGGACCTGTAGGATTTAGACCGGGAGATGGTAACGGTATGCGAGGTACGACTACTTTGCCCTATACAATAGAGCCTTTACAACCCAATACCCCTTATGATTTGTATGTACGTCCTGTGTGTCCTGAATATGAAAATGCTAATAATTGGTCTCGAAAAGCTACTTTTGCTACGAAATGTGGAACAACCACTGCTTTATCCTATACGAATGCCCGAACAAGCACAAATTACAGTACAGAATTTCCGTTCTGGAGCGGGACACACTTTTCCTATTCTCAATCACTATATGAACCTGAGGAGTTAGGCTTAATAAGAGGAGAACCTAAATGGATAGAGGGCATAAGTTTACGTGTTCCGAATGATCGTATTAATTCTTCTTATTATGTAGAACCTGATATTTTCTTTGGACAAGTTCCATCTTCAACTCATGGTTTTGCATCTCCAACTAGTAAATCAAGTTATTTACTCTATCCTCAATTGACACAAGTTCTTAATAGTAAAACGATTTATTATCCTTCTGAAAACTCTTCAAACCCTAATACTTATCCCTATTATGAAAATGTATCTTCTAGCTATTGGTGGAATTTTCAACTGGATAAACCCTATTATTGGGATGGAGAATCCAATATCGTAATAGGATTCTATAAAGGAATAGCTAATACAACTTATTCTCACTATTTCTATTGCCATACTCCCCAGGAATCTCACTCTTACAAAACAATAGCTATATACCATAATGATAATAATATAGGAGGTGTGTTTATGCATCCGAAATCTCCGGGATTTATTAACAGCTATAGTAGTTCCACATATTCAGCTCAAGTTCCGGATATTCGTTTTAGAGTATATGATTGTGTTAATTCTTGTCCCGAAGTTACGGATATCGCTGCAGATCCTGATAGCACTACCAAAACCTCCGCTTTCGTTACTTGGACAGAAAACGGTACGGCGACAGCTTGGGAAGTACAATACGGATTGTATGGAACAACCAATTATACTACCATTTATACCACTGATACTAATGTAAAACTGGAAGGTTTATATACCGGCATGTCTTATCAAGTGAATGTTAGAGCGGTTTGTTATGCAGGTGATACCTCCAATGTAGCTACCGGTTATTTCACTACGCTATGTCAAGATACTATGGACCTACCATATAGTGAAGACTTTAACGGCTCTTATGGTACGTCACTCCTCGAACATTGTTGGGATGATGGTACGTTATCAGGTCAAAACGATAAACCGACCATAACTTCAGATGCTATAACATTCCCAGCTTGTACTACTGCCGCCTACGCAGTATCTCCGGCATTTAGAACGAATGCAATAGGTGAAATGTATGTGCAATTCAAAGCAAAAGGGGATCCGGGTGCTACCGTTCAATTAGCGGTGGTAGAAGATCCTACGGACTTAGATTTTGGAGTAACTTATTGCGGAGACCCCATTGGCTTAACCAATACATGGACAGGTTATGAACAATCGTTAGCCGATTACCAAGGTAGTGCTGCAAAACATATTGCCTTTATCAGTAATGGTACACTGTTGTCTGTTGATGATGTAAATATTTTCTCTTGTCGTGTACCTCAGAACTTAACCTACAGTAATGTAACAAGTACGACTGTTGATTTACAATGGCAAAAAGGGAATATAGAGACCGACTGGGAAATTCGTTACTCTTTAGTGGGTAGCAATCCCGATTTAGATGGTAGTGGTACTATTGTTCCGGTTTCAGGTAATGCTAATCAAGGTTATACCCTACATTTAGAACAGTATAAGAATTATCAGGTAGAAGTTCGTGCGATTTGTGGCGAATTTTCAAGTCTATTTGGTAATCGTGTTTCTTTCCATACACCGAAGACTCCAGGCGAGATTCCCTATTTCTGCGATTTTGAAGATTCGTTGGAAAACTTTGGTTGGACGTTAAATGAAGGTCTACAACAGACAAATGAATGGGCGTTAGGTACGGCAACTAATAATGGAGGTCAACAATCCTTGTACATATCAGATGATAACGGTGCGAACAACTCCTACAATAATACTCGCGCATCGTATGCCTTTGCATGGCGAGATATTCAATTTGATAACAGTTTACGTTATGTTCTCTCGTTCGACTGGCGAGCTTTAGGCGCTACGAATGATGATATTTATGTCTATTTAACCTCTCCTACGGTATTCCCACAAAACGGTACTTACTGGGGACCCGATTCAGCCTTGAATACACAACCGCTGAACGGTTCGTTGGCATGGAAAAACTATGAAGTTACCATAGATAATAACGATTTACGATTAAGTAATAAAATCTGGCGTCTAGTCTTTATGTGGAAAAATAATGACGCTGTTGGAGATATTCCTCCCGGAGCAATTGATAATATCAGTATATCGACTTCTTGCTTCCGTCCTACTGACCTAACTGCTAATGTGAACGGTAACACGGCATCATTGACTTGGTTGCCGGGTGGTATGGAGGATAGTTGGTTTGTACGCTATGAGAAAAATAGAGACGGTGTATGGCACATCTTACCCTCTAATCTGGTTTCCTATCAATTACCATTGGAAGAGTTGACTTATTATACTGTACAAGTGGCAGCTCTTTGTGGAAGTGATACGAGTTTTTGGAGTGACGCCGAAACCTTTATGGTACCGTGCTCGAATAGTACGCTTATAACACAAGGAACAGGTACTGCTTACAGTGAAAGAATACCGTTAGATAATCGTACAAAATTCTCCTATTCTCAACAAATTTTTACGGCTTATGAATTAGAGAAGAGCGGTTCAATTAGTAAAATGGATTTCTATTATGATTATGTAGTTCCTGCGACAGCTAAAAATACCAACGTTCGTTTCTATTTAGGTCATAGTGATAAAGTCCAATTTAACAATACAACCGATTGGATTGATAAGAGTACGCTAACATTAGTGTATGACGGCACCTTTAATTGTACTCAAGGTTATAATGAAATTAATTTCACAACACCTTTTGAGTATAATGGAAATCATAGTTTAGTTCTATTAGTGGAAGACGAATCTAATAATAGTAACATGAATGCAGGTCGTTATCGTAAACATACGACTAGTGGCATTAACCGTACGATTTACTATAATGGTAATACAGCTTACGTTTCGGGTAGTACGGCAGGTACTTTATTAGCCGAACGTAATAATATTCGTTTCACATTCTGTGATGCGACCGACATTTGTCAAGATTTAGAGAATGTTCAAATTAGCAATATTACGCCGACACAAGCCACAGCGACTTGGAGTTCACAAGGCGTCGCTACGAAATGGCAACTACGCTATCAAGTAGAACCTACAACAGCTAATGGAGAAGACGGTGAATGGATTTATGCGAATGATATTTCTTCCAGAAGCTACACAATGACTAATTTAACAGGCTTAAATGACTACTATCGCGTACAAGTTCGCGGAACTTGTCCGGCTATTCCGGATACGAGTCGTTGGACGGAAGTGGTAGTTTATAATAATGGTTGTACAGCTCCGGAAACAACACTGTATGGTAAGAAGGAGAGTACGAGTCAGATTCAACCGTTCTATGGCAATACTTATTCTTTGACACAACAAATTTATACGCCAAATGAAGTGGGAATTTCTTCAGAAGGAGGCTATATTAACTCGTTAACCTTCGAGAAATCATCGGTAGCTATAGCAACAGCAAGACCAACAATCTATTTGGGAACGACTACTCGGGATGAGTTTACAAGCTACGAGAGTGGACAGATTATTCAAAGTGGTAATCTCTCTAATGTTTACGGTCCTTATACAGGCACGATATCGTGGACAGCCACGACTATGACGTTCAACTTAGAGCGTCCCTTCTACTATAATGGTAGTGATAATTTAGTGGTTGCTATGTATATAGATAACCAGACGGTAACTTCGCCGGATTGTTACTCTACACAAGGCACAAAGAATAGGACAGCCTATTTCTATTGTGATGTAACTAATAAAGATAATGCTAATCCAAGTAGCGGCGCTACATTAGGAGCTAATGCTACAAATGGTGCGATAAGCAAATATCGTAGTGATATTCGTTTTGGTATGTGCGTGTCGTGTAGAAAACCGAGCAATATTTCGATGATTAATGCAACTCCGACAACGGCTACTCTAACTTGGACCGCAAATAGTGGAGAAAATCAGTGGATTGTAGAGTATGGAGCCAAAGGATTTGAAAAGGGAACCGGAGTATTCGATACGGTTTATACTACTCCGACCGTTACTTTGACTAATTTATCGAAAGGGAAATATTATGATATTTATGTAAAAGGTGTTTGTACGCCAACCTTGATAAGTGGTTATGCTTCGACTCCTTATCTCTTTAGTACTCCTTGTGGAGTGGTAGATACGTTACCTTGGCGTGATAATTTAGACACTTGGGTCGCTGGTTATGGTAATAACTACTTCCCCTACAACGGTTCGACATATAACTATGATGCTTGTTGGTCTTTAGAGACAGGAACAGGATATGTAACGACTACGCAACAAAAATCTTCTCCTAATTCTCTCTATTTAACAGGCGATGGTATGCAAACGGTTGCTACACTACCTGAATTTGATGAAGCAATTGAGAATTTACAAATTACTTTTGAAGCCTATACACCTACAGCTAATAGTGCTATTAAAATCGGGGTTTGGTCAGAACAGTATGGTTTGTTTACAGAATTACATCAATTAGCTATACCGGTGAATAACCGTTGGGATAGTTATACCTTCCCCTTTACAAATTACGGACCAATGCAAGATCCGGGCGATCGCTTAGCATTCCAAATAGCCGGAACTAATACCGTTTACATTGATAACGTGGTAGTGGAAGAGATTCCAAACTGTCAGAGACCTACACAGTTGACAACTATCAGCGGAACTGAAAATATTGTAACGGTAGATTGGTTAAATCACGGCACTCCGGACGGCTATATTGTAGCTTACAAAGAGTATGGTCAAGATGATACTCAATGGGTTGAAGATTATACAACCGATAAGCCTTACACTTATCGCATAGGATGGAGTGGAATGGTAGAACTATGCCAAGTAAAAGTGAGAGCTATATGTGGACAGGATACCAGTGATTGGTCGCCAATAGCACAATATACGACAGGATGTACCTATAATGCCTATGAAATTGATACGCTGACTACAGATATTTCGGAAA
>DUOL01000141.1 GCA_012838875.1 Bacteroidales bacterium
GCAAAAAGAGCTTCCGCCGGTCGCTTTTTTGCGGCAGCGTCCCCAGCGTTGCCCGCCCTTGCGGGCTTTCCGCCTCCCGCCTCACGCAGGAGAGAGATGGCAAGCCATGCCATCTCTCTCCAATCAATTGCCCGACTTTTAAGTCGTAGACGGAGTTATTTTATTGATATTAGGGGCTTTAGTACAAACTTATTTTATTATCATGTTACCCCTTCAGGGTTCTCTAACTTTGGGCTTGACCTTTTGCTACAATCATATCCTCCTCTTCGGGGTTTACATTCCACTTTAAATAGTTTCATAAGATGCTTTATACGAGTAACTTGGCTGCGTGAGGCGCTTAGGTGGAAAGCCCGCAAGGGCGGAAGACGCTGGGGACGCGGCGGCAAAAAAGCGAGCTTGTAAGCTCTTTTTGCCGCCTTGCGACCCCACGGCTTGTGCCCGCGGACTTGTAACCGGGCGCCGACCCCGAGCGTAGCGAGGGGACACGCCCTAATAAAAAATAAAAAAAATAGAGAAATCTACTATCTTTTAATCACATTTAAAATTTGACTGACGGAAAATAATATTTTTAAAAAAATCATACTATCTTTGCAAATAGTTTTTAGACTTTGGAAAATAAGATGGAACAAAAAATTACAACAGCACTACAGGAAACGATTAAGGAGCTTTATAAGACTGATTTTGCAATAGATGCGAAGAGTATCCAGCGAACACGTAAAGATGTGGAAGGGGATTTTACGATTGTCGTTTTCCCATTTTTGAAAGTGGCTAAAAAAAATGTTGAGATGGTAGCGCAAGAGATTGGGGAAAAGTTGTCGGAAAAATTATCCTGTCAATATCAAGTCATTAAGGGATTTATAAATTTATCTTTTCCTGATGAGTATTGGTTGCATTTTTTAGGTAACAGCTTGACTAATAGCAATTTTGGATATAAAGAAAAGAAAAACGAGAAGCCGATAGTTATAGAATATTCGTCTCCTAACACGAATAAGCCCTTGCACCTTGGTCATATTCGGAATAACTTACTCGGCAGTTCGCTTGCAAAGATTTTAACGGCTTGTGGCGAGCATGTTCTTAGCGTAAATTTGGTTAATGACCGCGGAATTCACATTTGTAAATCTATGCTTGCGTGGCAGAAATATGGGAATAATGAGACGCCCGAAAGTTCCGGTTTAAAGGGCGACCATTTGGTAGGAAAATACTACGTAGAATTTAATTTACATTATAAAGACGAGGTTAGAGAGTTGATGCGACAAGGAATGAGTCAAGAGGAGGCTGAAAAAAAAGCTCCACTTCTACTCGAAGCACAAGAGCTTCTACAACGCTGGGAAAAGGGCGAGCCTGTTGTGATTGAGTTATGGGAAAAAATGAATGGCTGGGTTTACAAAGGCTTTGAGGAAACTTATCGTCAACTTGGCATTAGTTTTGATAAAACATATTATGAATCAGAGACTTACCTTATTGGAAAAGAAATCGTTCAACGCGCATTAAAGGATAATATTTTCATTAAGAAAAGTGATAATTCCGTTTGGGTGGATTTAAGAGATGAAGGACTTGACGAAAAGTTGCTGCTCCGTAGCGATGGCACCTCAGTCTATATGACGCAAGATATTGGAACCGCTTTTTTGAGGTATGAAGATTTTTCGGCTCAAAAGATGATTTATGTCGTTGGAAATGAGCAAAATTACCATTTTGACGTTCTAAAATTAATTTTGACAAAAAAATTAAATACGGCTTTCGGAAATTCGATATTTCATCTATCATACGGCATGGTTGAACTACCTGAAGGAAAAATGAAATCGCGGGAAGGAACGGTTGTTGATGCCGATGATTTAATTGAGGAGATGATTTTACAAGCTCGGAAAAGCAGCGAGGCGCTCGGTAAAAATGATTTTACCAATGAAGAAGCCGAAAAATTGTATCGTCTTATCGGGCTTGGAGCTTTGAAGTACTTTATCTTAAAAGTAGATCCTAAAAAGAACATGCTCTTTAATCCCAATGAATCTATTGATTTGAACGGAAATACAGCTCCTTTTATCCAATATAGTTATGCTCGAATTGCCTCCCTGCTTCGCAAAGCCGAAGCATTGAATATCAATTACTTAGCAAAACCAGACAGTACTGTTACCATCTCAAAAAATGAAAAAGAGTTAATAAAGTCTTTAAATGAGTTTCCCAAAGTTATAGAAAATGCGGGTGAACAATTGAATCCTGCCATTATTGCAAACTATTTATTTGAATTAGCTAAGGATTTCAATCGTTTTTATCAAGAAACTCCCATTTTAAAAGAGCCAGAAGTTGAAAAACAGAAAATTTATCTTCAAATGTCAAAATTGACCTCAATAACCTTGAAAAATGGCATGGCACTTCTCGGCATTGAGGTTCCGGAAAAAATGTAAAAAATGAAAAAATATTGCAAAATTGTTTCTATTTCGCTTTTTTTAGTTCTTCTTTTATCGGCATGTCGCTATGAAAACGGACCGTTTATTAGTCTTTATTCACCCGAAAAACGCCTTATAAATACGTGGACTATTCAGAAAGTTTTTCGCAACGAAGTGGCAACTTCAAATCCGGAATATTTAGCCAATCAATTAGGGACTTATTATGGTTTCCATGCTTACGGAACTTTAGTTGTAAACTGTTATTATGAAGGCACTTTCCGTGAATCGTATACCGGTTCTTGGAAGTTTTTTGATAATTATAAAAAAATTGAAATTCAATTTTTGCTGCTTGATATTTCTTATAAATATACGGCAAAGATTAAAAAGTTATCACGAAGTGAATTAGAGTACGAATACACTGATGATAATGGGGTTAAATGGCGACTTATTATGTACGCACAACCGCGTTAATCTTTTTTCAAATGAGCTTTGCCCCAGAAGCGTAACACTAATATTTCAGTTAAAAAGGCTAAAAGAGCGATGCCAAGCATCCAACGCCAATAACTTTTGCCGCTTATTTCCGTGGAAATCTCTTTAGTAAGATTCTTCTTATTAGCATCAATAACTTTAACTTTGTCATGTTGAGAAGCAAATTTGACAAGCTCGTGCTCCGTATGATAACTCAAATTCGATTCTGAACGGGAGTAATTAAAGGCAATTGTCGCTTGAACTACCCCACCCTGTTCTATATCATAGAAACCCGCTTTATCTACCTGAGAATGAAAATATAACATCGTTTCATTTCCCACTCTTCGCTGTTCGGGTATAAATTCGCTGCCATTATTTTTCAACTTCGCAACGAAAACATCTTCTGCTGATTGAGCCTTTTTGTTAAAATGGTAAAAGTTATCTTTTCCGATAATATGGTATAATTTAACCTGTTTTTGACTCTTTATACCGATATTGTGGAGCGGAATAAAAAAGAGCGCATGTTTGTGAGCGTCTCCGTATTCATCGTTCATTGCTATCGTAGATAAAAAAAGATTTCCTTTCTCTACCGACTGAACCGTTAAGAGTGGCAGTTTATTTTCCAATTCAATTATAACTTCAGCTGGCGATGATGAACTATTTGATAATGAGTAATATAAATTAATAGTTGGATAGGACATTAGAGCTTCAGTTTTTTCAAAAGCATCTTTAAAATAAGGACTTTCTTGGTTTACTGTCCCCATTCTTATCTCTTGCGAATTTAATTCGGAAAACGAGCGACTTTCAAAGGAATTTTCCAAAAAAATCTTCCAAGAATCCAACTCCATTTCCAAAGCCGGGAAAATAAGCAAATCCCCTCCGGCTTCGACAAATTGCTTTAATTCTGCCGCTAAACCGCTTGAAACGGAATTAATTTGGTCTAAAATAATCAATTCCGCCTCCTTAAAGGCTGCGTAATTGATATGATTAACATTCATTGCTTGATATGAGAAAAGCGAATCTTGCCCATACAACGCATTCAAATAACGATTATCCTTTTCAAATATAGCAATTATGCGAGTCGAAGGAAGCAGTTCGTATGTAAAATAGAAATTATCGTCAAACATAATTGGCGCATCTTCTATCGTTAGAGTAGCACACTGAATGCCTGAGGAATTAAGCATATAACGTAATTGGCAGTCGGTATAGGAATTAGCTTTGATATCCACTGATGCAATGGCTTTTTGCTCCTCATTTACATAAAGTTTCAAGGGTAATTTTAAGACATCGTTCGTTCCGTAATTGTGAATCCGAACATTCAAATCGGCTTGTTGTCCTTCTTTAAAAACGGGAGAGAGCAACCAACAACTGTCAATTGACACGTTACTTTGTTCTTCGGCAGGAAACGGCAGAAGGAAGACATTTTCATTATTTTGTGGAATAATGTACTGTAAATCATACCTATTTTTTTGAAAATCAGATAGATAATAGCTGTACTGTCGTTGTTTGCGAGATAACGTGGTTAGATGGTTTTTAAAGTCGATAATTTCTTCGATGGAGCGACTTTGCGGAGAAATTTCAATTTCATTCAGTTGTTTTACTATCTCGTCACGGTTAAAGACACGGCTATGTTTTCCAAGAAAATCGTTGGTAATAAGCAGAAAATCGTCAGAAAAGGAGAAAGCATCTACAATTTTTTTAGCACTTGCCACGGCGTCTTCCAAAAGATTTCCCTCCTTTGAAAAAGAGTGCATAGAAAAGGAGTTATCAACGTAAATAGCGACTAAATTTCCATCGGTTGTTTGTTTATCTTGTTGAGGGACATAAGGTTGTGCAAAAGCAAGGACCAAGAAGGTAATAGCTATCATACGCAAAAAGAGAACTATCAAGTGGAGTAATTGCGATTCACGTTTCGTCTTTTTTCTAATTTCTTGTAAAAGTTTTACATTAGAAAAGTAGACTGTTTTATAACGTCTAAAATTAAAAAGGTGAATTACAATTGGGATAAGGAGTGCAAAAAGACCAAAGAGCCATAATGGATGATGGAAGTGAATCATATCATAGGTTCAATAGAGAAGAGATTTATTATCTTTTTTGTTTGTCGGGGTGAGAAGACTCGAACTTCCGACCCCTTGCACCCCATGCAAGTGCGCTAGCCAACTGCGCCACACCCCGAAACAGAAATAGAAGTGCAAAAATACGTTTTTTTCTTTTATCTTACACCCCTACGCTCATTTTTTTCTAAAGGAGAAATATTATTAAGAAACCATGCTCACCGATTATTTATTTAAAAGGAAATTTACTCGTTGCATATCAATAAGTTATCGCTTCTTCACGTTACTTCCCATTTCTTTTTTGAATAAAATCGGACAATAATTGATAAATCTGTTCTAGCTCTTTGGTTGGTAATTGCTCAATATGACGTTGTAAAATGAGTGCATCTCCTCGCTTTGCGGGTCCGGTTTGTGCTTGTTGAGGCGACATCGTTTTCGTTTTATCTAAGGTGCACTGAAGCAATGGCAACAACATTTCCCAATGAATTTTCTTTTCTTCCAAAATAGTGAAGGCAATGTCGTACATTGCGTTCGTGAAATTTGACGCAAAGACAGCTGCTAAATGGAGCGAAAAACGCTGTTGTTCGTCCAATATTTTAACATTATCCGACAATTTAGCAGCAAAATTAAGTAATATATTTTCCGAATCGCTATTATTCCCTTCGACGCACAATGGCACTACTAATTCGTTGAATGAAAATGTTTTAGAAATAGTTTGACAAGGGTAAACAACGCCGAAACATTTACTATATCGGGATAATATCTCTTTGGAATTGAAGCCGGAAGTGTGAACGGCGAACGTTAACGGAATTGATAATTCGTCTAAAACTTCAAGATATACATCATCTTTCAAAGCGAAGAGATATAAATCGCTGTTGGGAGATAGTTTTTTAATATCATCAATGGGTTCGGCACTATATTTAGCAGAAAGTTCGTTGGCATTGGAGATAGAGCGGCTATATATTTGATTGATAAGAAAGCCGTTTTTTGCTAAAATAAAGGCAAACCACGAAGCGACATTTCCTGCTCCGACAATAGTAACTGTTTTAATATCAATCATATAATGAAATGATATTTTTAATATCTATCAATTGCATTCAAATCTTCGAACGCTATTTTCAATCTCTCCACCATTGATTTTTCGCCTTCACGTAAAAAGACGCGAGGGTCATAATATTTTTTATTAGGTTTATCTCTTCCTTCGGGGTTTCCAATTTGTCCTTGCAGATAATCTTTTTTATCTTTATAGTAATTCATAACTCCTTCCCAGAAAGCCCATTGCGTATCGGTATCAATATTCATTTTAACTACTCCGTAGTCAATAGCTTCTCTAATTTTAGCTAATTCCGAACCGGAGCCGCCGTGAAAGACGAAATCTACGGGATTATCTCCTGTTTTGAACTTATTTTGAATATATTTTTGAGAATTATGTAAAATAATCGGCTCTAGTTTTACGCTACCGGGTTTATAAACACCGTGGACATTGCCGAATGAAGCGGCAATTGTAAAATTAGGACTAATTTTACTTAATTCTTCGTACGCCAAACCAACGTCTTCGGGTTGTGTGTACAGTCGTGAGCTATCAATTCCCGTATTATCAACGCCATCTTCTTCGCCACCTGTAATACCTAATTCGATTTCAAGGGTCATGTCGATTTTTGCCATTCTTGCGAGATATTTTTTACAAATCTCAATATTTTCTTTTAACGGTTCTTCGGATAAATCGAGCATGTGCGAACTGAAAAGTGGTTTTCCAAATTGTTTGTAATGTTTTTCACCGGCATCTAAAAGCCCGTCTATCCACGGCAATAATTTTTTAGCGGCATGGTCGGTATGAATAATAACAGGAATCCCATATAGGTGGGCAACTTGATGAACATACATTGCCCCGGCAACCGCACCGGCAATCGCAATTTTCTCGTTCTCATTTTTCAATGATTTCCCTGCAAAGAAATAGGCTCCACCATTAGAAAATTGAATAATTACAGGGGAATTAATAATTTTCGCCGCTTCTAAAACTGCATTAACGGAGTGAGAACCGACAACATTCACTGCCGGTAACGCAAATTTTTCACGTTTAGCAATAGCAAAAATTTTGGATAAATCAGCTCCCGTTGCAACTCCCGGCTTAACTTGTAAAGATATTTTTTCAGACATAATCTACTGTTTTTTAACTTAAAATAAGGTTTAATGAATACATTTGCAAAGTTACATTATTTTCATTAAAGATAAGTTCTATCTTTAAATTTATTTTTGTTTTTTGCATTAATAATTTTTATGTAAGTTTGCAACTTAATTTTTTTTATTATGGCTTTAGAAAAATTTGCAATTATAGGTGCCGGACACTTCGGGTCAGCAATCGCTATTGCGCTTTCGCAAAAAGGCAGAGAAGTATTAGTCATTGACTCCGACATTAGTGTTATTCAAGATATTTCCGATGATGTAGCGTATGCCGTGTGCATTGATGCTACCAACAAAAAGGCTTTAATCAGCGAAAATATTCAAGATTTTGATGCCGTTATTGTAGCTATTGGCAATGATTTCATTCAACGACTGCTTTGTGCTGCCAATCTTCTGGATTTGAATGTGAAGAGAATTATTTGCCGTACCATGGGTGAAAATCAACGCATTATTTTAGAAAAAATGGGAATTACCGAATTTCTATCTCCCGAAGATGAGATTGGAACTCTTTTTGCTGAGCGTCTGCTAAACCCCAACATGATTTCTTATCTGCAACTTCCTGATGAATATAAAATTGCAGAAATTCTCGCTCCAATTAAGTTAGTTGGCACAACCCTAGGAGAAATTTCCTTCCGGGACAACTATAAATTGAGCTTAATAACCATTCGAAGAGGCTATCGTGATAAAGACATTACGCAATTGGTAACCGATAAACCCGAACATATTGTCGGGGTTCCTGAAAATAGTACTATTATTGAGGAAAATGATTGTTTCGTTCTTTTTGGCAAAACATACGATTTAGAAAACTTTATTTTAGTAAATCAATAGGCAATGCCACGCTCCTATTTACGAAAATTCACACAACAATTTAATTTGCATATCGTGAAGTATCACGATAGGTTAGTTGTAATTTTACGCTCTGCCAGCCTTCTTATTTCGCTAATTACAATTTCCGCTATTGTCTACTTTCACGGATTCTACATTTCCGCTGACGAAAGAAATCTTATTAAGTTTATCGTCCATTTCAGTATCGCTTTTTATATTTTAAAATATCTACTCTATTATATATATTCTATTCGCAAAAAAGAATATATCAAAGATACCTTTATTGAGTTCATTATCATTTCATTACTGGTTTTAAATTGGATTTTAATTTCTCTTTTTGATATTAATATCCCATTTCTAAATTATGATAATTTTGATGATTTTTATTTGCTGTTTATTCAATTTTATTTCCTAATCATGGTAATGATTGAAATTTCAAAAGCAAGTAAACTCATAATAATCATGCGTTTATCTCCTCCCGTATTGATGATTTTATCCTTCTTCTTGCTCATTACTATTGGAACTATTTTGCTCTTATTACCACGTATGACGACCTCTCCTATCAGCTTTATTGATGCCCTTTTCACTTCGACTAGTGCAAGTTGTATAACGGGATTAACCGTTCTCGATTTAAGTACTGCTTTTACTTTTAAAGGACAGGTCATCATCATGATTCTTATCCAATTGGGCGGGTTGAATATTCTTTCGTTTGCCACTTTCTTTTCCGCTTATCTTGCCCGTTCGAGTGCAGGTTTAAGATACCAACATCTGTTAAAAGATTTATTATCTACAAATAAACTATCTGACTCTTTTCAACTTTTGAAAGGTATTTTCATTATGACTTTTACGATTGAAGCGTTGGGAGTTGCTTTATTATATGTGTATTGGAAAACCACCAATGTATTTATGTCGGATGGTGACAGCTTCTTTTACGCTCTTTTCCATTCCATTTCCGCTTTTAACAATGCAGGATTTTCGTTGTGGAGTGGAAATCTTATGGACAATGTTATTGCGAACCACTACTTTCCGCAAGGCATCCTCACAGTTTTAGTAATTTTAGGAGGAATCGGTTTTGTTACATTAAATGATTTTTTCAATCCCAATATTATTCGAGAACGCAGGAAATATCGTTGGAAACAGCTTATGCCGTCCACGAAAATTGTATTATACACAACTTTTGGTATTATTGGTATTACATCAATTATCCTGTTTATCTTAGAATATAAAAATACCTTAGCCATAAAAACAACGCTATTTGAAAAAATTCTCACCTGTATTTTCCAAGTATCTTCTGCGAGAACAGCGGGATTTAATCTGGTTGACGCTACCGGTTTCGCCCTCCCGACACTCATCATAATTATGATAGTCATGTTTATTGGAGCATCGCCGGGTTCTACCGGAGGCGGTATCAAGACAACCACCTTTTTTGTATTAATGAAGTCCATGTTTGCCACTATTAGAGGGAAAAAATATATTGAGTTTCAAAAAAAGACAATTCCTTTCGAGTTGGTTGATAAGGCTTACAGTATTATTCTCATGGCGCTTATCGTTATTGTTGTGTCTACTTTTGTTTTAACGATTGTAGAACCGCAAATTGCATTCGAAAAACTGCTTTTTGAAAGCATTTCCGCCTTTTCCACGTGTGGTCTTTCAAATGGTGCTTGTGAACTTATCGGATTAGGGGGGAAAATTGTTTTAGTTTTAAATATGTATATCGGAAGAATCGGGACGTTAACGCTCGCTTTTGCCTTAAGCAAACGTGTAAAAGAAGCAAAACATCAGTATCCTGATACCCATTTTATGGTGGGCTAATAGAAAGGTAATAATCATTTTAATTTTAATTAGGGCGTGTCCCCTCGCTATGCTCGGGGTCGGTCTCCGCCTCCAAGTCCGCAGGAAGGAGCTATGAATAGCATAGTCGAAAAAGGAGCTTCTAAAGGCGCTCTTTTTCTCCTTGCTCTTCAAAGCTCCTTCCTTTGCGGGCTTTACGGCTGCGCCCTCACGCACGCCAAGTTGTTTGTACCGTCCAAAACTTTTAAGTCGTGAACGAAGTTATTTGATATTAAGGGCTTTAGGCTGAACTTATTTTATTATCATATCACCCCTTCGGGATTCTCTAACTTTGGGCTTGACCTTTCACTACAATCATATCAAATTGTTTCATAAGATGCTTTATACGAGCAACTTGGTTGCGTGAGGCGCTTAGGAGGAAAGCCCGCAAGGGCGGAAGCCGCTGGGGACGCGGCGGCAAAAAAGCGAGCTTGTAAGCTCTTTTTGCCGCCTTGCGACCCCACGGCTTGTGCCCGCGGACTTGCAACCGGGCGCCGACCCCGAGCGAAGCGAGGGGACACGCCCTAAAAATCATCATCCATA
>DUOL01000142.1 GCA_012838875.1 Bacteroidales bacterium
GCGTGAGGCGCTTAGGTGGAAAGCCCGCAAGGGCGGAAGCCGCTGGGGACGCGGCGGCAAAAAAGCGAGCTTGTAAGCTCTTTTTGCCGCCTTGCGTCCCCACGGCTTGTGCCCGCGGACTTGGAACCGGGCGTCGACCCCGAGCGCAGCGAGGGGGCACGCCCAAGAGAAAAATATTATTATTATTATAGCAATAAAATAATTTATCGTCCGAAAAAAAATGCGGAAGTAAGAAAAAAATAACATATATTTGCAAAATGTTTAAAAATAATTAATCGTTATTAGTTAGACAAAATAACATTATTGATAATTTAAAAACAATAGTCATTATGTATGTAGAAAATACAACAGGAAAACAAGAAAAACAGAGTTTGAAAAACAATATTTATTTCAAAATAGGGACAATCGTAGTTATTGCGTTGCTACTTCTCATTCCGACATCAATGATTAAAATTTTGATTCACGAAAGAGAAGCAATTCAAAGAGAAGCAATTAGAGAAGTGAGTTCTAAATGGGCAGAGGAGCAGACAATTTCCGGACCTTTTATTTCTATTCCCTATTATCGTTATGTAAAAGAGATTTCGGCAAAAGACTCCACGGAACAAATTGTACAAATTAAAGATTACATACATATATTGCCTTCGGAACTCAAAATTTCAGGAAATTTGAATCCTGAAAAACGACAGAGGGGGATTTATGAAATCGTTGTTTACAACTCAAAACTTGAGATTGACGGAACATTTAACAATCTTGATATTAAAGCACTTGAAATTGAACCTGAGAATATTCTTTTTGACAAAGCAGAATTTGTAGTCGGCATTAAAGACCTTAGGGGAATTGAAAAAGAGGTAAATTTATCGTGGAATAACGATAAAATATCTTTCAATCCCGGTGTTTCGTCAAATGACATTGTCAGCTCCGGCATTAATGCATTAATCAATATAAATCCAAATGATAGTTCGAGTTATAATTTTAATTTAAGTTTAGACCTTAAAGGAAGTCAACTCTTATATTTTACACCTGTTGGAAAAGTTACTGATATTGATTTAGTTTCTGATTGGGCAAATCCGAGCTTTAACGGGGCATTTTTACCCGACACCAGAGAAGTAACGACAAAAGGATTTACCGCAAATTGGAATATTCTACACTTAAATAGAAACTATCCTCAAATTTGGACAAGCAACCGATACTCCATCAGCGAATCTTCGTTTGGTATTGACCTGCTTCTTCCTGTTGACAATTATCAAAAAACTTATCGTTCAATTCGTTATGCGATTTTATTTATCGCCTTTACATTTTTAGTTTTCTTCTTCATTGAAGTTTTTAAAAAGGTTTTCATTCACCCGATTCAATATATTCTTGTAGGGGTCTCATTAATCGTTTTCTTCACGCTTTTGCTCTCAATTTCGGAACATTTGAATTACAACTTTTCTTTTATTATTTCCGCTATAGCGACACTTGCCCTAATTGCCGGTTATGTGCGAGCGATTTTAAGTTCGACCAAACTTGCTTTGCTAATTTCTGGCATTCTAACGGTTCTTTACGCCTTCATATTTGTAATTATTCAACTCCAAGACTACGCATTGCTAATCGGAAGCATTGGCATATTTGTCATACTTGGACTTGTAATGTATTTCTCACGTAAAATTGATTGGTACAGCTTAAAATTAGGGGAAACAAAAAAATGAAAGTGAACGCATGCGCATTTTGATAAATCAAACAATGCATGGCGAGCATATAGTCAGAGTAACAGAACGGTTGAATTCCCGATATTGATTATAGGCTGATTCTATACGATGCTAAAGGTAGATTTAGCATTATTCCAAAACACTATCTATCACTCTGAAAACATCATGATCTTTCTCATACACCTTTTTGAAAACTTTTTTCGCATTGCGAAAATATTTTTTAGCGAGTTTCTTATCGGTTTCAAGGTAGAGGTTGCCTAAATAAAAATTTAAGTTCCCTTGAATTTTTTTATTCTCTTTATATATGGTTAATTGAGATTTGTAAAAATCAATCAGGTAATAGTCGGCAAGTCCCTTGTAAAGTTTACAATTAGTAGGGTAAATTTCAATAAGTATAAGATTTTGCAAATTTAATAATATATTTTAGAATTTAAACTCTTATAAAATTAATTTTAAGAAATGAA
>DUOL01000143.1 GCA_012838875.1 Bacteroidales bacterium
CATTACAAAATGCGATTTAATTACTGAAAATAAATTAAAAGAGCTTAGGAAAAAGGTTCCCAAAAACATTCCTACTATTTTCATCTCGGCGCACACACAAAAGAATATTGTAGAGCTCAAAGATATGCTTTGGCAAGAGTTAAATAGTTAAAAGGAGAATCATGTTGTAATTTCTTTTTTTTTCTCTTGGTACTTTTGTCTTGGTATAAAAGTACGAAAAACTTTTTCAGAGCTAAATTTCCGCATTCATTTCTTCACCTATAATGCTCTAAATGAGTAAGTTGACTGCGTGAGGGCGCAGCCGTAAAGCCCGCAAGGGCGGAAGCCGCTGGGGACGCGGCGGCAAAAAAGCGAGTTTATGAGCTCTTTTTGCCGCTTTGCGTACCCACGGCTTGCGACCGCGGACTTGCAGGCGGAGACCGACCCCGAGCGAAGCGAGGGGGCACGCCCTAATAAAAAATAAAATCTTATTTCCTTAAAACTCCGCCTACTTCTTTCTCAATTCCTGTAACTATCTTTTGCATAACACGTTGTATTTCATTCTCCGTGAGAGTTTTATCTGAACGCTGCAAAATGATATTCAAGGCGTAAGATTTCTTCCCTTTTTCTATTTTCTCTCCCTCATAAACATCAAAAAGTGTAACATTTTTGACAAGTTTGGAGCCGTAATTATAGACGATTTTTTCTAATTGCTCATAAGAGACCTCACTTGCGACCACCAACGCCAAATCCCTTTTAACAGAGGGATAGGGCGAAATTGCCGCATATTTAACATTATTTTTCAAACTCTCCTCATAAAGCAATTGAACGTCTATCTCGGCATAATAAACGGATTTCTTGATATCAAAATAGTGAAGGATTTCCGTGTTGATACGACCGAGAGTAACTAATTGTTTCTCATCAACTAAATAAGTTAAATTATCTGTGAAACGCTCTGATTTCTCGGTAGTTGTCATTAACTTTTCGACGGGACAATTCACTTTTTTGAGAATATTTAAAACAATATTTTTTAGGTAAAAGAAGTCAAGTTCTTTCGGTTCTTCGTTCCATAAACCTTCATGCGACTTTCCGGTAACAAAAAGTGTAAGGAACTCTTTCTCAAGATATTGCTCTGTAACAGGCAATTTTTTATTTTCAACTACGCGACGATAACTATTTCCAAATTCAAAAAGTCGCAAATTGGTGTTTTTATTATTAATATTACGTATTACCGATTCCAAGCCCGAAAACATCATATCTTGTCGTAAGACTTTTAAATCATTACTAAGCGGGTTGAGCAAGGCGACCTCTTGTTCCTTATCAATTTGCTCAAACTTGTCGCTGTAAGCACTTTTCGTTAATGAATTGTTCATCATTTCAAAAAAGCCGCTATTAGCAAGTAGCAAAGCAATTTTTTCTTTAATTTTTCCAATATTGGAAACGGTTGCCAAGCGAATCGGATACGTTAGCTGCTCCGGTATTTCGACATTATTATAGCCATAAATTCGTAAAATCTCTTCCACCAAATCGATAGGACGGGTAACGTCTGTTTTATAAAAAGGAACCGTAACAATCAATAAATCATCACCTTTTGCCTGCACTTCCATTCCAAGCGAAAGCAAAATAGAGGAGATAATTTCCTTATCAATTACTTTGCCAATCACTTGATATACAAACTCATATCTTAAGTTAATTTGAGCATGCCGTAATTGTTTCGGATAAAAATCAATAATATCGGAAGTTTTAACGGCGCCGCCATACTCTTTCATCAAGATTGCTGCACGTTTGATGGCATATAGAGCCATTTCAGGATCGGCTCCACGTTCAAAGCGAAAAGCGGCATCTGTTTTCAATTGGTGTCTTTTCGCCGATTTCCTGATAGAAACAGGGTTAAAGTAAGCGCTTTCCAGAAAAATAGAGGTCGTTTGTTCCGTAACACCAAAATGCAAACCGCCGTAAACACCGGCAATACACATTGCTTCATCAGCATTACAAATCATCAAATCTTCTTTATCGAGTTTTATCTCATTCCCGTCAAGAGTTACAAAAGGAGTTCCTGAAGGTAAATTCTTGATTATAACTTTATTGCCTGCTATCTTATCCAAATCAAAAGCATGAAGCGGTTGTCCCGTCTCAAACATCACAAATTGAGTAATATCAACAATATTATTAATCGGACGTATACCTATAGATTTGAGTCTATTTTGCAGCCATAAGGGAGATTCCTGAATTTTTAAATTTTCTACGGTCAGACCAATATAACGTGGACAAGCGTCTCTATTCTCTACCTTTATTTCGATTGCTCGTGTCTTAGAATAGGGAGAAAATTCGGAGACAGTCGGCAAATGCAAGGTTGAACATTTAATATCATTTGTTTTTAAAACAGCATAGATATCACGAGCAACACCATAGTGGGACGTAGCATCACTACGATTAGGCGTTAGCCCGATTTCAAAAATAGTATCGGTTTCCACTTTAAAATAGTCGGCAGCGGAAGTCCCAACTTTTGTTTCATTGGGAAGGACTAAAATTCCTTCGTGCGAACTTCCAACGCCAATTTCATCTTCTGCGCAAATCATTCCTTCAGAAACCGCGCCTCGAATCTTACTTTTTTTGATAGTAAAAGAGCCGTCATCGCTATAAAGAGTCGTACCAATCGTAGCCACGACCACTTTTTGTCCTTTGGCAACATTTGGGGCACCACAAACAATATTCAAAAGATTTTCTTCGCCAATATCAACGGTTGTGAGATGTAGATGGTCAGAATCCTGATGTGGTTCGCAAGTTATAACCTCTCCTACTACCAAACCGCGTAGTCCGCCTTTAATACTTTCAAAAGTTTCGATATTTTCAACTTCTAGTCCGCAATCGGTCAAATAGACTGATAATTCCTGAGGTGTTAAATCAAAACTTAAATATTGTTGTAGCCAATTATAAGATATTTTCATTGGATGAAATTAAAGTCAATTAATTAATAGATAGCAACATATATATATAAAAACAAATTTCAAAAATCTCTTTTAAAAACCTTACAAAAATAATATAAAAAGCGGCATAAAAAGTTAATTTTAGAAAAAAGTATTAGCTTTCGATATTCGAAAAAGAATTTATTTAGGCACTATCGGTCAAATTTTATCCCTATTTTTGCAGAATGAAAAAAAGAGATACTTTCGCAATTTATACGCTCGGGTGTAAGTTAAACTTTAGTGAGTCATCGGAAATTTCTCGTCAACTGCAAGAGTTCGGTTTAAAACAGAGCAATAGCCCTGATTATCTTTTAGTTAACAGTTGTGCCGTAACAGCTGTTGCCGAAAAAAAGGTCAGAAATTTAGTATCTAAATTGAGTCGGCAACACCCTGAATCAAAAATTATCATATTGGGGTGTTATAGCGAGTTGTCAGCCGAAGAGGTTGCTAAGTGGAAAAATGTATCGGCTGTTTTTGGAAGTGCAAATAAGATAGATGTTGTTCCCTATTTAGTCAATGGTGCCGAGTCAAAAACGACCTCCTCCTCATTTTTCCCCGCCTACTCATCTCACGACCGCACACGCTCTTTTCTAAAAATTCAGGACGGTTGCGACTATCATTGCAGCTATTGCACCGTAGCTACGGCACGTGGTATAAGCCGTAGCGATACGATGAAACATGTCCTTAAACAATTGGAAGAAATTCACAATCAAGGGATTAAGGAGGTAATTCTAACAGGAGTTAATTTGGGAGATTTCGGTCGAAAAAATGGGTCTTCTTTGTTTGAACTACTACAAGAGATTGAAAAACTTTCGTTAATAGAACGCATTCGCATTTCTTCTATTGAACCTAATTTACTAACTGACGAAATTATTGACCTGACCGC
>DUOL01000144.1 GCA_012838875.1 Bacteroidales bacterium
GATATGATGAAGCATATTATCTACAATAGTAGAAATTATTTGTGTTTTATAAACATACACAGTGACAGTTATAACTATTCAATATCTACAATAGTAGAAATTATTTGTGTTTTATAAACGTAGTAGAGGAATCTGTGCCACTCTTTATCTACAATAGTAGAAATTATTTGTGTTTTATAAACGAATCGTGCGAAAATCGTGAAAATTAAAATCTACAATAGTAGAAATTATTTGTGTTTTATAAACCTCTCGTCAAATTTTGACATGCAAAAATACTACTTTTTCTAATACAAATGGAGAGTTCAATTAATTTATTTTTTCCCCACCTTTTAATCAGGTTTTTCTTCATATCGTATAAATACTTATCAATAAGAGTATTAAACTATCATTTCTTATGAATCGAAAAAAAAGAGACCCTCTTTTGCTAATCAAAAAAGAGCATATCTTGATCTCGATGTATAGCATTTCCATATTTAATGACCTTATTTTCATCGACTTCAAAAATCAAAATGCTATCTCCACCGGTGAATTTTTGAGCATAATAGTTTTCGATACGTACTTTTAAATTATCTTTCATACGCCGGGTAATATTTGCTTCATACACAGAATATTGCAATCTAATAGCTCCTTGTTTTTCTAATGATTTAGAAAATTTTGTACGCAATTTGTTATCTGAAATGTCATAGCTAATAATAAGCATATTGTTTTTTATTTAATTAAAAATTGAGGATAATCGGGCACACTTTTTCTTTGCATAAAGCACCGGTAATAATCACGGACATATTCAAATATCTCTTTTTTTTGTCCAACGAGTACTTCATAAAACATTTTGTAATAATCTCTTCTTCTTTCTATTTTCAATATATATTCATCTTTTTGTAAAACAAAATCTTCTTCCTTACATTGTTTGGTATTGAAAGCTTTACGAACTTTTCTATCAATTATGCAACGAAACGGTTCTATTAAATCACAAATCAACGATTTCCTTTTAAACCAAAGGCGATGATAAACACCAACATAAGGATCAAAACCAAACAATCGCACAAAAGCTTCTATAAAATTGAATAAAATTGTGTACCCAATATCTAATGTAACATTAAGCGGGTCTATTTTAGCTCTCGGGCATCGTTTTGTCCAACCGATAGCGTCAAAATAAGCAGCAAAAAATATTTTTGAAACTTTCCCTTCTATCCCCATAATAACTTCATAATGAGCGGCTTGAGATAATTGTATTAAAAATTTTCGACATTCTTGCTTCGCATTTTCAATTATTTGTGTTTTTAATCTTGTTTTCTCTAATAAACGTAATTGATTTCGTATTTTATTTTCAACTAATATTTTAGCAATAGATAAGTCATCTTTGCTAAACAGATATTGTTTTTGTCTCAATAAATAATTGGCTTCTGCAGTAATAGAAAAAAAGAAAATGGGACGTAAACTTAACTTCATTACAATTAAGGGAATGCCAAACTTTGTACACTTTTCTATTAATGGAGTAGTTATGGTAATATGCCCAATCACAAAGAGAGCCAATATTTTTTGAAATGGCAGCTTGGTGAGCGTTTTTTTCCCGCCATCGGTCTCCTCTTCCAAGAGCAGTTCGCCATTACTCACACGCAAATGGCGTTTTTCGAAGCAATTGACAACAAAGATGGATCGAACTTGTATATCTTTATGTGTAAACATTTTCCATATCGGTTTTATCGCACAAATTGCAATAAATGCAATGTAAACATTTGTTTGGATTAATAACAATCATATCGGTAGGATTATAGTTTCTAAAATTCTCTATAAACGATATCAATTCAATTTTTCCCTTTTCTCCGGGTAAATCAATAGGAGTAGTTTTATTGGTCGAAATTTCATAAAATGCAAGATGTTCAACTTCATACCCCATTTCTATCATGCAAAAATATTGCGCCCACAATTGGTATATTTGTCCTTTAAAAATTCGTTTCAGATGCAATTTTCGTTCAATAAGCAATTTCTCATTCCCTTTGTAAATGTCAATCTTACCCATGATGCCCAACGTTTCACTATAAACAGGTAACGAAGTCAAAACATCTTTGCGAGTACTTGCAGTTTTGTTGTCCACCCTCTCATGTGCCGCCTTTCCTTTGATTTGAGGGGTGGCATGATAATTTTCCTCATCAGACCCCATATACACATTGTGCAAATATATGGAATACGGACAAAACATAAAGTCGTTGAGTTGCGATATGGCTATATATGTATATGAATGCATCAATGAAAGATTTCTTCTAGTTTCATTTCGGTCATTTTCTTCGGTTTAGTCTGAATAAGTACGAATATATTGCATTTAAGTTATCTTTTAGGGTGAATACAAATTTTTACGCATAAATAAACGGGAGCAACAAGGCGCGTTCCCAAATATCAGCCTTGTTGTTTTTTATGACAAATTGGCTTGCACTTTTTTCGACATATACGTCAAAAGCGGGACATTGCTTTTTGAGTTCCGATATAATATTGTTATACTTTGCATGAAACGGATTCTGATTGTTTACTATCGCAAAACATTGAATAATAGGAAGAGCTAATGTTTTAATGGCAAAACCATTTTCATCTTTCAATAAATTTGAAATAGCATCAGAAAAATAGTTTTCTACAGTTTGCTTGTTTTTTTGCGAATCCTCGAACCACGCTGCAATTCCTTCCCATTTTTGAATAAGAGGGAATGGATATTCACTGTTATAGTTCTTGAGTTCTTGCAAATCAACACAGGGTAGATTTGTAGATTTGTTTTTATACAACTCCAAGGCTCGTAATTTACAGTACGAAAGCAGTTTCCATGAATCAGAAAAATCTTTTTTTGCAGCATAGTCTTCGGGTGTTTTGCCGGTTTGACCAAAAAAACATTTGCGTGCCTTTTCTATATTGCCCTGCCGGTGATAAACTGTAAGCAGATAAGAATCTGTACGTTTTGTCGTCTTGATGGCATAAGCTTTTGACATCTCAAAATAGTCGATTGCTTCATTTAATTTGCCTGCATAGGCATACGATTGTGCCAATGTACCAATCAAAGCTGTAGTGGGTTCGTCTCGTGGTTCTTCGTTTTCAAAAATATGCTTAGGCATCAGGCTGACGATTTTTTCTTGTTCGCCCCAAATCGTTTCAAAATTTTCTACCGATTCCGTAAACCGATAGCCATTGAACAAAACCTGTGCTTCGTGCAACGAAAAACTGATATATTTTTCCCATTTGCGGAGCATACGCGTTTCTGAATTTTGCCCATTCTCTTTTAGTGCTTCTAAAAATTCATCTTTAGCAAAAGGCATTTCCATGTCGCCTATGTGCGAAAAATATTCGGTAAACAGCACCATCAACTCCAAGCGTTTAGCAGCAGGCAGCAAAAGTTTATTTGCATTTCTGATTTCTTTTAGAAACACGTTTACAACTGTTTTTATGGCAACTAATTTACTATTTGTAGCCCGTTCTTCAATTTTCGATTTTAACAAATCGTAGAACATATCAAATGCAAACGGATAATTATCCGCATCGAGACGTAATTTTTTCAACAAATTATTTTCAAGCAGCGGCACATTAGACAAATCGTCATTGGAAATTTGCTGAAAAATAAGGCTCAAAGCTGTTATTGGATTTTTGTCAACAAATGCGGCAGGATCGTCGTTGCTTGCATATTTGCTGCAAGAGCAATCTACTATTTTCTCTTGCAATATACTTTTGCGTTCCTTTCGTGCAAAACCACAAACCACGTCAGCAAGATTTATGAAAAACGAACATGTATCGGATAGGAATTTAATTTCGATACTTATTCCGCGAGCCTGCGCTATCTTGCTGATATTGATTTTAATTTGCTCTTTAATATAATTGTGATACTTAAAAAATGCTTCATCGCCAACGGGCGTCTTATAATCGCCATTTTCTCTGATTACCCCCCATGTTTCATCGTTTCTGTTATCAATTTGTACTTCAACCTTATCGCCTTGCTCAAACGTTCCTGTCTTTAAAAATTCGGAAATAACTACCGTTACCGCCACCAACCACCAGTTTTGATTGTTTGCATAAAGTGTCGGCTTGCCTTTGGATACATAAACTTTATCTGCGAGTGGCAATAGTAGCTTTTTACAGATGTCTTTTTTCTCTGGAGTAAGACTGCAAAAATGAAAAGTTTCACTTCTAATCAGGCTCTTTGTATCATTCGGAATAGGTTCAGGTAAGCCAAAATCTTTATATGCCTGCTGATATTTTTGTTTAATAGTCAATTCATCTTTTGAAATCAAAACACCACAAACAAAAGAAGGGTCTTCCTCTGCCATGGTAAAACTACCTGTTTCGTCTATTGCAAATGTGTATGTTGCCATAATTTTCCCATTTATATATTATCAGCTAACGTTGTTGCCAATTCATAAGCTTTGACGCCTTCGGCAGAAATCAAATACGCCGCATTGTCATCACCACTATTTATGTATTTCAATGGATTTTCGGTATATTCCTTTGTTGTATCGAAACCGCATACAAAACAACGAATAATATCGTTGCCATTTGACTTGTCACGGTCAATCCACCCTTCTTTGTCATTGCTTAACCTTGCTTGTTGAGCATTAGGATAATCTTTTTTGTTTGGTTTTTGATTAGTCGAACCGCAGCGCGGACAAGTTTTTGAAGTAGCCTCCGCATCTACAAAAAACACAATACCAAATTGATTTTTTACTTTACCCTTTCCAACGGCTATATGGTCGTAATTTTTCATAGCTCTGAAAGCCGGTACCAAATGTAGAATATTCTCACTGTCCTGTTGAATGCGGAAAAGTTTTTTCAGCAATTGCATCTCAAAGAAATTATAAAGTCCGAGTCCGGCATATTTTTCAACATCAGCACGGCGTCCTTCTTCTTTTTCAACTCTAATTGGAACACCGTCAATACCACTGATAATTTTACTGCTAAATGGTTTTGACAAATCTTCGAGGGAGATATAAACTTGATAATCAAATTTTTGAAGCAAAAAGGCAATCACACCAACCATATTCGCAACGACACCGTTTTTCAAATTATCAACAGGCTCTAATTGTACCAATTTATCCATTTTGCGCTTATTTTTTTCCCTTCCCTCTTCATCCTCTTTAGTGAGTTTACCCTCTTCTTTTTTTATAGTTTTGAATTCCTTAAGCATATCAACAATTCGCTCTATGGGCAAAGTCTCTTTCAGTTCTTCTATGGCTGCACCATAAAAAGAAACCAATCCGTTATTCGTACCATCTTCGTTATCTACAAAATTTTTCAAAATCAAATCTTCTGTAGAATTTTTTTCATACCATGCCAATACAGCTTCCGGTTCGTTCTGCATTTTGAATTGAAGTTTACGAATGTAGGCAAGTTGCTGCATTTTAATCTGCATTTTGTCGGGTTTGGTATATTCTCCGGTAACTTTGTCTTTCACTTTCACCTCGCTCAAATCAACCAGCACTTTTGTTTTTTCTGGTTTTCCATCAATAAAAACGGTAGTTTCAACACGCAAATTAGACAAGTCAAGAATATGCCGTTCTTCTAAAAATTTATGTTCCCATTGTTTTTTTTCAGAGTTGAACGAACGGGTATAAATTTTATGGGGACCGATAATTTTTTTGTCTTGGTCAATAATACAAAGCGTTGCCAATTCTTTTTGCCCTCGGTCGATACCGAAAACGTAAAATTTTTCGTTAGTTTTTACATTTATTTTCTGCTGTCCATTCTTAGAATACTTTGCCGCCAATTCATTTAATTGCTCTTTATATTCCTCATTTTTTGTTCTCCCTCGCAAAGCTGCATTAAATTTTTTTACTGCTAATTCTTGCCGTTCATCATCTTTATAATTTTCAATTTGTTGGCGGTTGGAAATAAAGCTATCAGTTTTCGGAATATAATCGCAAAGGAAATGTCCAATCATCTGAAAACGCGAATAACGCTTATCGCCCTTATCCGATTTAGGGTAATTAGGTGTGGGCTTGCGATAAGAAATTCTGAACTCCGGAGTTAAACGCCAAGGCGTATCTTGAGGAAAAACAGCATTCCAATCTTTCGTAAACTGGTTACTTTCGTTTTTTTCTTTTTTCGCCAAATCTTGATTGACAATTGGTAGTAATAAACAATTTTTGTTTTTCACTAAATCGGAAAGAGTCTCTTTGTCAAAATACTTAATATCAAATTTATAGCATTTGGCATCAACTTCTTTCTTAATTTCTTCTAAAGTTTTATTTTCTAATTTTAGTCCAAATTCCAAGTTCCATCCTTTTTCATTAATGAACTTTTTCCATTCTTTAATATTGCGTTTTTCTTTTTCCTTGCTAGTCAATTCCGGTTGTGTATTGGCAAAATTATTACTTTCCTTCAATTTGTCAGTTCTAATTTTTTTGAGCATTTTGACAATTGCACCTGAAGTGATAGAATTAACCGAATATGCCTTAAAATCACTCTTTTGGCTATCTGATTTTGCATATATTCGTTCATTTTTATTTTCAACAAATTCTTGTAGTAGAACATATTTGTCCTTATTGTTATCCTCTATAATCATAGCATAATGCGAAATCTTGTTTGATTCTGCCGCACCGCTTATTTTATCGCGCATTTCGGCAAATGTTTTACCCATTTCCTCTGCTATGTTCTTAAATACATTCGTAATTTCAGAGTATTCACTCTTAATATTGTTTTTTATTCTAATATTGTTTTTTATTCTACCTCTAAACAAACCGATTTCTTGTTTGGCTGATTTAAAATTTTTGTCTGTCTTAGATTTTGTCTGCAACCATTTTGTTATAGCTTCTTTATTTTTGGATCCATTTTTCCCAACTTTTTCCCATTCTATTTCTTCCAATAATTTTTTTGCGGCAACACTAAATTTCTTTTCATCGGTAGGCTTTGCTTTCTCTAATGTAGATAAAACAGCATTCAACTCCAGCAGTTTTGCATACATCACAAAATCTTTATTATCCTCTGTAATCTTAAAATGATTTTTGAGATATTGTTTACATATTTCGGTCGGAAAAACAGCTTCTGGATGATATTTTGCTCGGGCAAGTCCTTCCCATGCAAAATTAAAGGCAACTTTCAGTGGATACTTCTCTATGTTAAAATTGTCTTTTTCCTTTAAATCAGCATAATCTTTTGCAGGACTTTCTAGTTGTCCTATATCGCGTAAAAATTCCAATATCTCTTCTTCGGTTTTACCGTCTGGTTTGCTCAATGTTTTGGCTATTTCGAATCGAACAGTTGCAGGAATCGACTTGTATTTAAACAGTAAACTGCGTTCTATCAATCCACCATTTTCATCATCTTTTAATTTTGATTTTTTATCTTCGGCAGTATTGTTGTATAAATTATAGGAAAAGGAAAATGCATCTTTATTATTTTTAATAATTTTATCAAGTCCAAGTTTTTTTATCTCTGATTCTATGCTATTATCTGTAGATTCCGGATTTTTAACTGCTGTTTTGGGATTGAGTGTAGCTCGGCAATACGGCACATTACCTCCGTTTTCTTCAAAGTAACTCTTGAGTTTGGATATTAGCGAAAGCAATTCGTTTTTGGACTGGTAATCTATCGCAAAATCAATTAAATTTTTATTGTCTATTTTCGAATTGTCTATTTTTTCCAACCTTGGAAAACAAATCTGTTGAAAACAAAGCGGTTTAAGTGTGTCGCAAATAATATTTACTAACGATAGAAATAGTTTCCTAAATTCCACTTCATTGGGTTTATTGTCCGTTCTATTTATCTTTAGCGCAACTTCAAATTGTTTTAATTTTTCGCTGACAACATTGTATTTCTCCACAGCATTTATAAAATTTTCTTGCCAATAATCAAGAATATATTGTTTACGTTCAGTTTCTTTGTCGTCCTTTTTTTCCAATTCTAAAAGGCTAATAATACGAGCTTGTGGCTTTTTTGTCTTTCTTCCGTTTTTCTTATCAAACCAAAAACCATCAAAACCAATTTTTTTGCAAAGGATTTTATAATAATCCTTATCTAATGCTATTTGGTCGGTACGCTGATATACTTGTTGCCAGCCTTTAAGGAACTCAGAAATTTGATTAAGACATTTACCAATAGCATCAACAGGTAAACTCGACTCTGAGTTTTTATTTGTTGATACAGAATCTTTAATCCTTTGCTCTGAGATTTCTACTAAATCAGATAATTCACTGTGGCTCTTATAGATTTCCCCAGCATAATTTTCTTTTTTTGTTTTGTTTTTTTGTGTCAATCCAAAACGCAACGTTTTTGATAATTGATATTGATTTTTAATCTGTTTCATATTTTTTTGTTTTATTTATTATTATTTCTTGTGTTAACTGGCTTGCCCCTCTATTATTCGGACAATTTATAAACCATAATGCAAACATAGTAAGTTAAACTTACTCCATTTTCAGAGGCTTCTTTTAAAATAGTCAATTTTTGTTCTAAGATAAAATCTCTTTCCCTTAAAATTTGAGCGGTAAACGGGGCTCGAACCCGCGACCTAAAGCTTGGGAAGCTTTCACTCTACCAACTGAGCTATTACCGCTTTTTTTATGCTACAAAAATAAAAAATATTATCTACTATTCAGCGTGATTTTTCTTAAAAAGTTTCAATCTTTCTTCTAATGCAGGAAACATGCTTTCCGGTACTAACGAGACACATGCACGAAGTCCTTCTTGTCGTTCACTGCCCGTAATAGCTAAACTAATGGCACTAATTCCGTAATATAAAAACTCTTTTAACAACTCTTCGCCGGAAAGTCCCGGATAAGAAATGGTGAAGTAGAATCCGTCAGCTAAGGGTTTATTCTCATCTTTATCGTAAACGATTTTAAAACCGTTGTCGACAAACATTTTTTTCATCGTAGCGGCTTTACGTTCATATATCCTAACGTCGTCCAAATAGTTGTACGTCCCTTCGTTGCACGCTTTTAATATGGCTGCTAAGGCATACTGCGCCGAGTGGGACGTGCCGGAACTCATCGCATAAACAGTACCGTAAATGATGGCTCGCCCAAATCTTGAAGTGCCAAAATAGGGTATTAAATCAGGAAAATCTCGCTGATAAAGTGCGTCAGAAAGCACTAACATACCAATACGCTCTCCCGCATAGCTGAATGCTTTGGAACTTGAAATTAATAAAGCATAGTTACTGGTGTATTGTCCTACTGAAGGCTGGAAAGGTGCTTTTCCGGGTTTGGAAATGTCGTTGCGGAAATCCATGCCAAAATAGGCTAAGTCTTCAATAACACAAACATCATAGCGATTCGCAAGTTCTCCGATTGTTTGCAACTCTTTTTCGGTAAAACATATCCACGAAGGATTGTTAGGATTGGAATAGATAATGGAGTGTATGTTTCCTTTCTTCAGATAACTCTCCAATTTTTCTTTTAATTTTTCACCTCGATAGTTATAAACATCAAAGGTTTCAAATTTTAATCCTAAAACACGTTGTTGTTGTTTTTGAACAGGAAAGCCGGGGTCTATAAAGAGTGTCGTATCACGTTCTTTACGTGCCCGCGCTAAGGTCATAAAGGCTGCCATGCCGCCCATCATAGAACCGACCGTAGGAATGCAATTGTCGGCGGGAATGTCAAGATTAATGAAATTCTTAACAAAACGAGACATCTCCGTTTTAAGTTCGGGAATCCCTTCAATATCGGGATAAAGAGAGGCACAGCCGTTTTGTAAGGCTTTTATTTGGGCATCAACGCCAATGGGCGCAGCCGGAAGTCCCGGAATCCCCATCTCCATGCGGACAAATTGCTCTCCGCTCGCCTCTTCAATTTGATTGATTAAACGTTTTACTTCTCTAATCGACGCTCTGCTAATCTCTTTGATTCCACTCTTTTCAACTATTTTGTCGACAATTTCTGCAGCAATAGGTGTTTTTGTTTCTATTTTCATATATTTTAATTTTTTAGTTTTTTTTCACATTTGCAATTTTTGCGGCTACAAACTTACATTTTTTTCTTGAATAAAAAAAGTTTTCTTTAATATATTGTATCTTTGCAAAAAAAATTTTTATGAAAAAAAGTATTCTTTTCGTATCCGTTTTATCAATTCTTTTAATAACCTCTTGTACATCAATGAAAGAGAAAAAAGAGCAAATTATCAGTCGGGAAAATAGAGAAGTTCCTGATTTTTCAAAAGGTATTTTAACAGAAGAAATCCTTTGGTATTTTGGTCGAGTTACGACACCCAAATTGTCGCCTGACGGGCAACAACTTTTGTTTGGTGTTAAGTACTTCGATTATCACGCTAATAAAGGCAATCTTGAGTTGTATACGATGCCTATTACCGGCGGAGAACCTATAAAAATTACAACTACCGCACAAGACGAAATAGAGGCAATTTGGCGTCCTGACGGGAAGAAAATTGCTTATTTATTCCCCGATAAAGAAGGTGTTTTGCAAATTTGGGAATCCAATCCGGACGGGAAAGAGCTAAAGCAAATTTCACACGAAAAGAGTGATATTACTGCTTTTTCATATTCACCGACTCAATCGCACATTGTGTACAGTCAAAATGTACGATTAGACCCAACCATTGCCGAACGCTATCCCGACTTACCGGAAGCAAATGCAAAAATTTACGATGATTTAATGTATCGCCATTGGAATAGCTGGGCAGACGGCACTTACAGTCATCTCTTTGTAGCACCGTACCCTTCATTGGAAAATCCCGTTGATTTATTGAAAGGAGAGAAATTTCAAGCTCCGCTGCCGCCTTTTGGCGGAATGGAGCAAGTAGCGTGGAGTCCGGACGGCGAAAAACTTGCATACTGTTGTAAACAAAGTTTTGGAAAAACTTTCGCTGAAAGTACAAATAGCGATATTTTTATTTATGATTTAAAAACGGGAAATACTACAAACATTTCGTCTTTTAACCTCGGCTATGATTTAGACCCTGTTTTTTCACCGAATGGAAACTATATTGCATGGCTAAGCATGGAAAAACCCGGCTTTGAATCAGATAAAAAGCGAATTATCATTCACGACTTTAACTCTGAAACAACGGTTGATTATAGTACGACTTTCGACTACAGCGCCGAAAATTTAGTGTGGAACGACAAAAGCAATACGCTCTATTTTTTAAGTACTATTGCTGCAACAAATCAAATATTTGAACTTAACCTCGACTTAAAAAGAATTACATTATTAACTCAAGGGGACCACGACTACAATTCCCTACTTTTTGCTAAGGATAGATTGATAACAACCAAGACGACCCACGCTTTCCCTACGGAAATCTTCTCCATCTCTTTGCAAGACAATAAAGAAACGCAGTTGACATTCACAAATCAACCTATTCTTGACAAAATAACGATGGGAAAAACCGAAAAAAAGATAGTTAAAACGACCGATGGAAAAGATATGTTGGTATGGGTAATTTATCCGCCCCATTTCGATTCTACCAAAAAATATCCTACGCTACTGTACTGTCAAGGCGGACCGCAACAAGCCGTTAGTCACTTTTTCTCTTATCGTTGGAATTTTCAGATGATGGCAGCGCACGACTACATTATTGTAGCACCTAACCGAAGAGGCTTGCCGGGATTCGGCACGGAATGGAATGCTCAAATAAGCGGTGATTATGGCGGACAGAATATGAAGGATTATCTTTCGGCAATCGACGCAATGACCAATGAACCTTACGTAGATAAAGAGAGATTAGGAGCGGTCGGAGCAAGTTACGGAGGATATTCAATATATTGGTTGGCGGGCAATCATCAAAAGCGATTTAAAGCTTTTATCGCACATTGCGGAATGTTTAATTTTGAAAGTTGGTACGGAACTACGGAAGAGCTTTTCTTTGCCAATCACGATATCGAAGGCAACTACTGGCAAACTCCCAAGCCGAAAAGCTATCAGTTTTCACCGCACCTTTTTGTTGGTAATTGGGACACCCCTATTTTGGTTATTCATGGAAGTAATGACTTTAGAATTCCGTACACGGAAGGGATGCAGGCTTTTAATGCCGCACAGATGCAAGGAATTCCAAGCAGATTTTTATTCTTCCCTGAAGAAGACCATTTCGTAACAAAACCGCAAAACGCCATTTTATGGCAACGCGAATTTTTTAGATTCTTAGACGAATGGTTGAAAAAATAAAGGCACTTTTTTCAAAAATAAAAGAGATCATCGATTGGAAAATAATCGACTCTTATATTTTGAAAAAATTTCTTAGCTCCTTTCTACTAGCAATAGCACTTTTAATGGCTATTGTGGTAGTTTTTGACTTATCGGACAATTTAAGTCGTTTTCTATCAAATAATGCTCCGTTAAAAGCGATAATTTTTCAACGTTATTTTAACTTTATTCCCATTTTTGCCAATTTATTTACCAATTTATTCACTTTCATCTCCGTTATTTGGTTTACATCTAAGCTATCAAGTCAAAATGAGATTATCTCCATTTTCAATGGCGGCGTAACTTTTTCTCGTTTTATAAGACCTTATTTGGTCGGTGCTTGCATTATTGCCTTAGCCTCATTTCTTCTTGCCAATTTTTTCATTCCTCAAGCGAATGCAAATCTTGAAAAATTTAATGAAAATTATTTGAGACGAAAAAGAGATATTTCAAAATTTGATATTCATATTAAAGCTGATGATAAAACTTATATTTACGTAGAACGCTGGAAAAAAATGTCGCTTTCGGGGGAGAATTTTACGTATGAAGTTTTGGGTTCAACTTACACCCCCTATAAATTAAAAGCATCTGAAATACAATACAATATAGATAGTAAGAAGTGGACATTGACAGATTATACGATTCGTAAAATCACTTCTGACGGAACAGAAATTATCAGAACGGGGAAAACTCTTGATACGGTTTTAAATTTTCACTATTCGGAGTTCAATAAAACTGTCTCGTCTGCAGATGTAATGTCTTTTAAAGCATTACGGAAATTCATTGATGACGAGAAAAAAAAGGGGTCAAGTTTAGTGAAGTATTATGAAATTGAAAAGCATAAGCGGACGACGATTCCTGTTGGAACTATTATTATGACTTTGCTCGGTTTGAGTGTTGCTTCAAGAAAGGCACAGCGGGGTGTCGGCGTGCATATTTTTATAGGGTTGGCGTTGTCGTTTCTCTTTATTTTTTTCCAACAAGTTTCCAATACTTTCGCCATTTCGGGCAATCTTTCGCCTTTGATGGCCTCTTGGTTACCTAATATTATTTATCTGGTAATCTGCATTTTCATGTTACGTTTTGCCCAAAAATAATTTTATTTTAATTTTTATTAGGGCGTGTCCCCTCGCTACGCTCGGGGTCGGTCTCCGCCTACAAGTCCGCAGGAAGGAGCTATGAATAGCATAGTCGAAAAAGGAGCTTCTAAAGGCGCTCTTTTTCTCCTTGCTCTTCAAAGCTCCTTCCTTTGCGGGCTATACGGCTGCGCCCTCACGCAACCAACTTGTTCGTGCAGAGCCATTTAACTCCAAAATGGAGAGCGGGAAATGAACCCCGAAGGGGTGATATGATTGTAGTAAAATGAACGCATAAAGTATAGTGAACCCCGAAGGGGTGACATAATTAATACAATCATTTGAATAAATACTTTTCATTGTATTCTATCTCGAATTTAGTAAGAAGGTCAAAATATTCTTCTTTATTTTTAGTACCTTTTTGTGCTTATTTTCAGATTGGTGAATTGGATAATTTCGTTATATTTTTTTAATTATCACTTCTTTGCGAATGCCTTTTGCAAGATGTAATTTTATAACAGGTTGAAAAGTAATATTATTTTCTGAAATATTGCTTTTCATTTTGGATTCATTTCTTAATTTTTATCATGTCACCCCTTCGGGGTTCTCTAAATTTTGGCGTGCCTTTTTGCTACAATCATATCACCCCTTCGGGGTTCATTTTTTATTTTTAACTTGCTGAGCGATAAGATTTTATAAAAAAATCTTTGATTCTGTATCGTAAAACAAATAGATATAGATGGCTTTAGAGAACAGTATATAGCCAAAATAGTGCAAATCAATTCTCTGATATGGTCATTTTTAGATAATTAGTATTATTACTATTGAATTTCTGTACAAAAAGAACCGTTTTGTTGTTTATCCATTTTATACTGTCTGGGATCCAGTTTCCAATATTGTATTCTGTTATTAATTTGATTTGATTGTTTGCTATTTTATAAACTTCAATAGTATTTTGGAAAGGGTCGTAATTAATAGTTTTAGACGCTACAAAAATAAACTTGCAATCTGGAGAAAAAATTATTTCTCCTAAAAGTTCGGTTATACTTCCAGACTCTTGATTAATAATTAAATTAGTAGTGATTTCATAATATCTAACTTCAAAACATAAAAAATTAGCTACAGAAAATTGGTAGGTGTATTTAGTAAAAGCGGGGTCTTCTTCGTCAAATTTATCTTGTAAAATTATGGTTTTATTTTCAAGATTTAACACATACAAGCTATCTCTCTTTTGAATTTCTTTGTCAACATTATACACAAAGGAATAATTTTTGTGAGAAACAAAATCTTTTTCTGAAGTTAATTCAAAAGTAATAAGGGTATTATTAATTAATCCAAAATCTGCCATAATTGGGTCGTTTTGAGAATATCCCCAAAATGTCATAAGCAATATAATACTTAATATTATTTTCTTTTTCATTTTTTTATTTCATTTATTATATCCTTATTAAATTGTTGTAAATGTATATGATTTTTATGGTGGAATTTACCTTTTCCATCCACAAAATGTGTGTTTTTTAATGCAGGTCCATTTCCTACAGCATTTTCCGTTAATATGCTAAATTTACTATTGGGATTATTAAAATCAAATTTCGCCAATGAATTTACTAGTTTTTGACTGTTTGTTTTATCAAAATTTTTGTCTTGCGAATATTTAACTTGCTCATAAAAATCCGTTTTTTCTGACAATTTAACCAGATTATTTGTTTTGTCATAGGTCCCTAAATCTTTTTTTGTTCCATCTGAGTTTATATAAGTGTATAAATTTGTCTTATCGTCTGTACGAGCGACATTAATTGGGCTTTATGATTAACAACACTAATCTCGTAATCATCTTTCCTATTTGGGGCTACTCTATTCATAGGATTGTTTGAGCAATAATGATAGGGTGTTAAGTTCGGGTATTTATCGCTTAGCGAGGCTACGCTATGCAAGATGCTTAGGTCGGGGTGGTAGAAGTAACGCAACGTTTCCATAATCTTTGAGGATTGATATGGCAAAGGTAAATAAAAAAATGAAAGAATATGCTCATAATTAAACAATTCTCATTCTTTAATTTTTATCATGTTACTCCTTCGGGGTTAGTTTTGAATTTTTAGCTTTCATCTTTTCACTTTCCGCTTTCCATTTTTAACTTAAATGGCTCTGTCCGAGCAAGTTGGCGTGCGTGAGGGCGCAGGTGGAAAGCCCGCAAGGGCGGAAGCCGCTGGGGACGCGGCGGCAAAAAAGCGACTTTAGAAGCTCTTTTTGCCGCTTTGCGTCCCCACGGCTTGTGCCCGCGGACTTGGAACCGAAGACCGACCCGTGAGCGTTAGCGAACGGGGCACGCCCAAAAGAAAATTAAAAATTAGAAATTGTAAATGAAAAATAGAGAGAAAAATTGATGCTGTTTTGCAATTTCAAAATAGATTATTCATAATTTCCCGAACTTGTACCTTTTAGTGCGGTTAAAAGCGGAAAATAAAATCATAACCGATTGAAAATCTACGGTTTATTTTGTGATAGGAAAGAGTAAAAGTGAGAAAAAGAGGCAGTTTACGGTCTTAAACATTTTTCAAATAGTTCGCCAAGCCTTTCGCCTGAAAAATCCCTAATAGCTTATCGGGGAGCGGTGAAAATTTGTATTGCTTATTTTGAATAGCGATGGCACCATTTTTGAAATCTATCGTAATCGTTTCATCTTTTTTGTAATTGTCCACCGCTTCGGGCACGACGAGAATGGGCAATCCTTGGTTAATAGCGGAGCGGTAAAATATTCTATTCACCGATTTACAAATAACCGCTTGAACGCCGGCAAAAGCTAATCCCACGGCGGGATGCTCACGCGAACTGCCGCAACCGAAATTTTCTCCTGCAACAATAATGTCCCCTTCTCCTACACGCGCAGCAAAAGTCTCATCAACCCCGGCAAAAAGATGGGGTAATATCTTTTCCGGCTCGGAACTTTTTACGTTATAGGTCAAACTTCCGGCAAACATAGCATCGGTATTCATATTATGCACATCGGCATAATTCCACACTTTATGACTCAATCTATCATCGTTTTTCTCAACCTCAACCGTGGCTACTTGCTGTTTAGGGAATGGAAATTGTTGTTTTTGGTCTACATAAGGATTTGAAATATAGCCATTTATAGCGGAAAAAGCTACGGTGGCGGGAGATGCTAAATAGATATTCGTTTCCTTATTTCCCATTCTCCCTTTAAAATTGCGGTTGGCGGTAGAAATAACATTGATATTACTTGCCGGAATCCCTTGTCCCGTACCTAAACAAGGACCACAAGAGGGAGCTAACACGCTCGCACCTGCCTGCATGAAAATCTGTATTAATCCCTCTTCTATGGCTTGTAAATAGATTTTTTGTGAAGCCGGAATAATTAATAGTTGAAATTCCGCGGGAACTCTTTTACCCTTGAGAATCGCAGCTGCTATGCGTAAATCTTCAATTCTTCCGTTAGTACAAGTTCCGATAACGGCTTGTTTTACTTGAATATCGCTAACTTCAGCTACTGCTTTTACGTTGTCGACGTGGTGCGGAGCTGCTACGACAGGGAAAATCTCGTCAAGATTAATAGTAATTATTCTTGCATAGTTAGCATTTTCATCTGCCCAAACTCCCGAGCAAGGTTTTCCAAAATGCGCTTCTAAAACTTCATCTGCCGGAAAAACGGCATTTTTTGCTCCCATCTCTGAGGCTAAGTTTGCCAAGGTCATTCTATCGGAAATAGAGAGTGTTTTCACGCCTTCACCGTGATACTCTATTGACATGTAGTCAGCACCGGCAGAGCCTATCATGCCTATAATCCACAGTGCCAAATCTTTCGCATATACGCCATCTTTCATTTTTCCCGTAAGAACAATTTTCATTGTTTCGGGAACTCGAAACCAGGTTTCACCTTGCTTCCAAAGTCCAGCCGATTCCGTACGGTCAATTCCGGCGGCAAACGCATTAAACGCCCCGGCTGTACAGGTATGACTGTCGCTTCCTACGATAATCATTCCCGGTTTAGCGTATTCTGCCATAATTTGATGACAAATTCCTTTTCCTACATCATGGAATTTTTTAATTTTTTGTTCTTTAACAATATCTCTAATCTTCTGATAATCATCAGCTAACGCTGCTGAGGTTGGAGGTGCATTATGGTCTAACACTATTAATAATTGGTCGGGGTCGGCGACTTTAACACCGTTCATCTTAGCAAAGGTTGCCGCGATACTTGCCGTGTTATCATGTGTTAATACAAGATTTGGCTTTGCGAAAACAATAGCTCCGCAGTCGGCGCCAAAAATTTTTTCTACAAACGTTTTTCCCATTTTAAATGAATTATTTTAATAAACGATAAACTATTTTAACTTTAAGATGAATAACCAATTTTTAATACTTTCCAAGCGTATCATTTTCTAAAGAGATAGCTAATAATAGCGAGAAGGAATCTTGTGTCAAAAGTTTCAACTTTCCTGTCCGAAAGCCTTCTAACTTAGTATAATTTTGTTGAGCAAGAAGTTGTTTATTTGTAAACAAACAAAGCGAAAAGAGTAAGAATAAATAAAGAAGAAATCTCTTATATTTCAACATATTAGATTATTAAAGTCATCATTTTTGTTGAGCTTGGCAAGCCGTAATTGCCACTAGGCTTACGATGTCGTCTACGGAGCAACCTCGCGACAAGTCGTTAATCGGGGCTGCCATTCCTTGCATTATAGGACCTACAGCTTCTGCACCTGCTAATCGTTGCACTAATTTGTAGGCGATATTTCCAACCTCCAAAGTCGGGAATACAAGGACGTTAGCTTTTCCTGCTATTTCGCTATTCGGAGCTTTGCTTGCCCCTATGGAAGGCACGATAGCGGCATCAGCCTGCAGTTCTCCATCAATTTTCAGGGTTGGGGCCATTTCTTTTGCTAATTGAGTCGCTTCCACTACTTTATCCACCATTTCATGTTTTGCAGAGCCTTTGGTAGAAAAACTTAACATCGCTACACGTGGGTCAAGTCCTGCAATTTGTTTTGCGGTTTTAGCACTAACTACGGCGATTTCGGCTAGCTCTTGACTTGTAGGGTTGGGGTGTGCCGCACAATCGGCAAAAACCATAACCCCGTTATCTCCCCATTGTTTATCTTTAAAAATCATCACGAATGCGCCGGAAACAACGGAAACGCCGGGTAATGTCTTCACTACTTGAAAAGCGGGACGCAACACATCTCCCGTAGCATTTAATGCACCGGCAACTTCTCCGTCTACTTCGCCGTTTTTAATTAACAAAGTGGCTAAATAGAGAGGATTTTCCACTAATTTTCTTGCTTCCTCAATTGTCATGCCACGTTTACTTCGAATTTGATACAGCATCTCGGCATAAAACTCTTTTTTCGGATTATTGCACGGGTCGATAATTTCTATTTTCTCTATATTCTTCAGTTGCAACTCTTTAGCCTTCGCATGAATTGCATCTTTATTACCGAGTAAAACGATTGACGCGATACTTTTTTCGGTAATAATATCGGCTGCTTTTAATGTTCTTTCCTCTTCGCCTTCAGGAAGTACAATTTTCTTGTTCGCTTTTTTAGCACTCTCTTTAATTTGTTCTATTAAATTCATAATTTTAAATTGTTATTATATTAATTGGTTTGCAAATTTACAAGAAATAATTCAATTTCAAATAAAGATTAAAAAATAACCTTCTTTTCTCTTTCATTATTAGAAAATTTCGTGTAACTTTGCCACACAAAAAAAACTAATCGATTATATGAAAAAAATATTAGTTATTGGAGCTTGTGGACAAATTGGTTCAGAGCTAACTCCTGCATTACGAAAGGTATATGGGAACGACAATGTAATTGCTTCAGATTTTGTTTTTCCTTTTAAAAATGAGGCTTTAAATAACAGCGGTCCGAGTTGCAAAATTGATGCTACACAAATTAAAGATATTGCTGATTGCGTCAAAAAGTATCATATTGATTCTATTTTCAATTTAGCGGCAATTTTGTCGGCAAAAGCCGAAGCTAATCCTTTGATGGGTTGGGACATTGGTGTCGGAGCCGTACTAAACTGTCTTGAAGTGGCAAAAGAGTTCGGTTGTGCTGTTTTCACACCAAGCTCAATCGGTGCTTTCGGTCCTGAGACACCGGCAGACGGCACGCCCCAAGACACTATTCAACGTCCGAAAACAATTTACGGCATTACTAAGGTTACGGGAGAATTGCTCAGTGACTACTACTTTCTCCGTTACGGCGTTGACACACGCTCACTACGCTTTCCCGGATTAATCTCTAACGTTACTCTTCCCGGTGGCGGCACGACCGACTATGCTGTCGAAGTTTACTATTCTGCTGTGAAGAATGAAACATTCTTCTGCCCACTTAAAAAGGGAACCTTTTTAGACATGATGTATATGCCGGACGCTATCAAAGCTTCAATTGACCTTATGGAAGCAAATCCCGATAAGCTCATTCATCGCAACTCTTTTAATGTTACTGCTATGAGCTTTGAGCCGGAAATGCTTTTTAATGAGATTAGGAAGCACGTTCCTGATTTAAAAATTGAGTATCGTTACGATGAATTGCGTCAAAATATTGCTGATTCTTGGCCTAACTATATGGATGATAGTGCCGCCCGTGAAGAGTGGAACTGGAAACCCGAATATGACTTACAAACGATGACTGTTGACATGCTCCGCACTTTAAAAATGCGTTTCAAATAGAGCGTTTTTTTTAATAATCTAAAACTATGTTCGACAACAATTTTTTAATACCCTTTTTACTTACCCTTTTTGCCGGCTTAGCGACAGGAATTGGCAGTTTAATCGCTTTTTTTGCTAAACGAACCAATAAACGTTTTCTTTCATTTTCTCTCGGTTTTTCAGGTGGAGTGATGATGTACGTTGCTTTTGTCGAACTTTTCCAAGAGGCTCGAATAGGTTTTATAACTGAAATGGGAGAAAAAATGGGCATGCTTACGACTGTGCTCTGTTTTTTCGGGGGAATTTTCTTAATCTGCATTATAGATAAGCTGATTCCTTCTGGTGAAAATCCTCATGAAATAAGGTCGGTAGAGAAAATGAGCGAAAAGCCTCCAAAAGATGCTAAGATGATGAGAGTCGGTCTCATTACGGCGTTAGGTATTGCAATTCATAACTTTCCCGAAGGTATTGCAACTTTCGTTTCTGCTTCGGAGCAACTTTCATTGGGTGTTGCTATTGCTATAGCTGTAGCCATTCATAATATACCGGAAGGAATCGCCGTTTCCATTCCAATTTATTTTGCTACCGGAAGTCGCCGAAAAGCTTTTCTCCTCTCATTTTTATCAGGCTTGTCCGAGCCGCTCGGAGCAGTAATAGCCTACTTGATTTTAACTCCATTTATTACTCCTTGCCTCATGAGTGGAATTCTTGCAGCAGTCGCCGGTATTATGGTTTTTATTGCTATTGATGAACTCCTCCCCGCAGCACGAGAATATGGGGAACATCATATTGCTATTTACGGTATAATTGCGGGCATGGGCGTGATGGCTTTCAGTTTATTATTACTCAATTAGCATGTTAAAATAAATTATAATATTCATAAATATAAAACGCTATGTATCAGAATTTTCAGACCTATTTACAAGATGAATTATCAAAAATTGAAGATGCCGGATTGTATAAAAAAGAACGAATTATCGTTTCTCCTCAAGGCAGTGAAATTATCTTAGAAAACGGAAAAAAATTACTTAATTTCTGTGCTAATAACTATTTAGGATTGGCTAATAATCCTAAACTAATTGAGGCTGCCAAAAAAGCACTTGACACGCACGGTTACGGTATGGCTTCGGTGCGTTTTATTTGTGGCTGCTCCGATTTACATAAAGAGTTGGAAGAAAAAATTGCTAAATTTTTTGGGACAGAAGATACCATTTTATATGCCGCATGCTTTGACGCAAACGGCGGACTGTTTGAACCTCTCCTAAGTGCTGAAGACGCTGTTATTTCCGATATGCTAAACCACGCTTCAATTATTGACGGCGTGCGTCTTTGTAAAGCTGTTCGTTACCGCTACGCGAATGCCGATATGGAAGATTTAGAAAAACAATTACAAATGGCTCAAGCACAACGCTTTAGATTAATTGTTACAGATGGCGTTTTCTCTATGGACGGCAATGTAGCTCCGATAGATAAGATTTTGAAATTAGCTGAAAAATATGACGCTCTTGTGATGATTGATGAGTCGCACTCTGCTGGTGTGGTAGGAAAAACAGGAAGAGGCGTTACCGAACTTTTTAATTGCCGCGGTAAAGTTGAAATTATCACAGGCACACTCGGAAAAGCTTTCGGCGGTGCTATCGGCGGCTTTACAACAGGAAAAAAAGAAATTATTGATATGCTCCGCCAACGTTCGCGTCCTTATCTCTTTTCCAACTCAATTCCTCCATTAGTTGCCGCCGCAGGTAGCAAAATGATAGATATTATGTCAGAAACTAACGAACTACAAGATAAATTACACGAAAATACCGACTATTTTACTACCAAAATGAAAAACGCAGGTTTTGATATTAAACCTACTCAATCCGCTATTTGTGCCGTTATGCTTTACGACGCTAAATTGTCGCAAATTATGGCATCTAAACTTCAAGACGAAGGTATTTATGTTACCGGTTTTTACTATCCGGTTGTACCGAAAGACCAAGCAAGAATCCGTGTTCAACTTTCTGCGGCTCATAATAGAGCAGACCTTGATAAGTGCATCGATGCCTTTGTTAAAGTTGGAAAAGAATTAAAAGTAATTTAAAAGTAAAAATTAGTTGACCTATTTTTGCCCGTTAACTAAATCATTTTTTGAGTATTAATATCATAGAGCGTATGCTCAATGTGATATTCGTTTAATATTTGATGTAAGCGATTTTTATCCGTATCGGAAATAAAAACTTGACCGAAAAATTTCTCCCCTACTAAATCTAATAAATGAGCTATACGCTTTGGGTCCAATTTATCGAAAATGTCATCTAATAAAAGTATCGGTTTTCTTTTTGTTTTAGAAAAAATATAGTCAAATTGTGATAATTTCAGGGCTAAAGAGAACGATTTTTGCTGTCCTTGCGAACCAAAACGTTTTATAGGTTTGTCCGAACCGATATAAAACAGATAGTCGTCTTTGTGAACGCCAAAATTGGTAAAGCCCAAACGAAAATCAACCTGACTTGTGCTTTTAAGTCCCTCCTCAAAAGAGCATTTCTCTAATCCTGATTCATACACTATATCCACTTCTTCCTGATTTCCTGACAATTGAGAATAATAGTTTTTAAAAATGGGTAATATTTCAGCAATAAAAGCTTTTCTTTTTTCAAAAATAGAATAGCCTAACGGAATTAATTGATTATCGAATATTTGTATTAATGACATATCATAATTTCTTGTTTCGTTGCACTGCTTTAACACGGCATTTCGTTGCATAATTAATTTTTGATAAGATATCAACTGATATAAATATTCTTTATCAAATTGAGAAATTATGACGTCAAAAAATTTTCTTCTTAATTCGCTTCCGCCATTAATAATATCATTATCGTATGGTGAAACCATAATTAAAGGGTAGCGACCGATATGGTCACTCAATCGCTCATACTCTTTTCCATTCGACTTCATTACTTTTCGCGCCCCTTTTTTGTACGTACAACTTATTTTATCGATAGTATTCAGCTCCGGATTAGAAAAAACTCCATGAATAGCAAAAAGTTCTTCATCAAATTTGATAGAAAAGATATCTTGACCTGAAAAATAACTTTTGCAAAAAGAGAGATAATGAATTGCGTCCAGCAGATTGGTCTTTCCGCAACCGTTACTCCCAACAATACCATTCACCTTACCATTAAAATCAAATTGTAATGATTTATAATTTTTAAAATTAATAAGTTGAATTTTATCTAAGTGCATGGACTAATAATTAGCGAAAGTTAGCTTTGCAAAATTAATAAAAAAAGCCGAGTTATAAATGAAAGGAACGTAAACAAAAATTCCTTGTGCTATTATAATTCAATAAAAGAGGGATAAACTTTTTTAAATTTATCCCTCTTTACTATAAATTGAAATTCTATTTTATTTTTCAGGTGTTGTTTCTGAAGTTTCCTCAGCCGTATCGGTAGGTTCTTCGGTTTGTTTAGGTTCTTCTACTGCTGTTTCTGCTGCAGGTGCAGTTTCTTTTTCAACTGCCTGCGGTTCTTCAACAATCGGTTCAACTGTTTCAGCTGTCGGTTCTTCGGCTGTCGGTTCTTCTTCGACAATCGGTTCAACTGTTTCGGCTGTTGGTTCTTCGGCAATTTGCTCAACCGTTTCTGTTTGAGTTTCTTCCACTGTCGGTTTTGCGGTTGCGGTTGATTTTCTACTTCTTCGTGTTCTGGTAGTTTTCTTAGTTTCCTTCTGTGTTGTATAATCTTCATTATAATCAACAAGTTCTATAATACACATTTCTGCATTATCACCTTGTCTGAAGCCTGTTTTCAAAATTCGTAAATAGCCTCCCGGGCGGTCGGCGACTTTTTGAGAAATTTCTCTAAATAGCTCGGTTACGGCATATTTATCTTGCAAATAAGAAAAAACTACACGTCTTGAATGGGTCGTATCGTTTTTACTTTTAGTAATGAGTGGTTCAAGATATTTTCTCAATTCTTTAGCTTTAGCAAGTGTAGTAGTAATTCTCTTATGCATAATCAACGATGCAGCCATATTTGAAAGCATGGCGGCACGGTGTGAGCTTGTTCTTCCTAACTGATTTATTCTTTTAGCGTGTCTCATTTTCTTAATCCTTATCTAATTTATATTTTGTTACATTCATTCCAAATTCCAGACCTCTTGCTTTAACAATATCTTCAAGTTCAGAAAGAGATTTCTTACCGAAATTGCGAAATTTAAGCAGGTCACTTTTATGAATCGAAACAAGATCTCCGAGCGTTTCTAATTCTGCTGCTTTAAGGCAATTCATTGCTCTAACGGAAAGGTCTAAATCGGCAATTTTAGATTTCAAAATTTGTCTAATACGTAATGTTTCTTCGTCAAACTCGTCGTGGATTCCTCCTATAAAAGGCAAGTCGGCGGCAATTTTCTCATCCGAGAAGAGTGCAAAATGCTGAATTAAAATTTTAGCGGCTTCTTTCAAAGCTTCTTTAGGGTGAATAGAGCCGTCTGTTTGAATATCAAGAATAAGTTTTTCAAAATCCGTTTTCTGCTCAACTCGGTAATTTTCTATGACATACTGTACGTTTTTAATTGGCGTATGAATAGAATCAAGGTTAATAATACCGATTCCTTCGTGTAATGTTTTATTTTCTTCTGCCGGCACGTACCCACGACCTTTATTAATAGTAATTTCCATAGTTAATTTTACGGAAGGTTCCATGCGGCAAATAAGTTCATCTTCGTTCAGTACTTGAAAGAAGTTTAAAAAACGATTCATGTCTCCGGCAGAAAATTTATCTTGTCCCGCAATTGTAATCGTAGCTTTTTCTTCGTCAGTATTTTCAATTTTATTTTTAAATCTAACTTTTTTAAGATTTAAGATGATATCGGTAACATCTTCCATTACTCCATGAATTGAAGAAAATTCATGATACACTCCTTCAATTTTAACTGAAGTAATTGCAAAACCTTCCAAAGAAGATAGTAACACACGTCTTAAAGCGTTACCAACTGTAAGTCCATAACCGGGTTGAAGCGGACGAAATTCAAATTTTCCTTGAAATTCATCAGATTCAAGCATAATTACTTTGTCTGGTTTTTGAAAAGATAATATTGCCATTTTATATATGTTTGTTTAAATTTTATAACTATTTCTCTTTTTCTGTTACGGTAAATATCTTTAACTATTATCGAATTAATTCTCTATTATTTAGAATATAACTCAACAATTGCTTGTTCATTGATATTTTCCGGAATTTCTTCTCTTTCAGGGTAATTCATAAATTTACCGCTCATCAGAGCACTGTCCCACTCTAACCATGAATAAGGGTTCGATTTTCCGCTTAACGAGTTTGTAATAACTTCAAGAACTTTAGAACGTTCACGAACTGCAACAATATCACCGGGTACGAGCATAGCGGACGGAATGTTACAAATTTTCCCGTTCAACAAGATATGACGATGCGTAACCAATTGACGAGCCGCCGCACGAGTCGGAGCTATACCAAGACGATAGACAACGTTGTCAATTCTTGATTCAAGGAATTTCATTAAGTTATCACCCGTAACTCCCTTTTTACTTTGTGCCTTTTTAAAAGTTTTTTTAAATTGACGTTCTAAAATACCGTAAGTATATTTTGTTTTTTGTTTTTCCAGCAGTTGCAATCCATACTCAGATAATTTTGAGCGTCTTTTATTAAGCCCATGTTGTCCGGGCGGATAATTTTTCTTTTCAAAATATTTATCTGCACCATAAATAGGTTCTTTGAACTTTCTTGCAATTTTGGTTTTTGGTCCCGTATATCTTGCCATAATTCTATCTTATATTTGCGTTTTTTTAATTCTACTTAATTTATCCAAAAATAATTCATCTTCAACTATACACGTCTTCTTTTCGGAGGACGACAACCATTATGTGGTAAAGGAGTAACGTCTGTAATCTCTTCAACCATAATTCCTGCGGTATGTATAGTACGTATCGCAGATTCACGTCCGCTTCCGGGGCCTTTAACGTAAACTTTCACTTTTCTCAAACCCAAATCATAAGCTACCTTTGAGCAATCTTGTGCTGCCATCTGAGCCGCATAAGGTGTATTTTTCTTGGAACCGCGGAAACCCATCTTCCCGGCTGACGACCATGAAATAACTTGCCCTTCGCTATTGGTCAACGTTACGATAACGTTATTAAAAGATGCATTAACAAACGCTTTTCCGTTAGCATCTACCTTTACTACTTTTTTCTTAACTGTTTTAGTACTTTTTGCCATATTTTTTTTCTTTGCCTCTGAATTATTTTAAAGAATGCATAATGTAAATTCCACCTAAATCTTATTTCGTTGCTTTTTTCTTATTAGCAACCGTTTTCTTACGTCCTTTTCTTGTACGAGCATTATTCTTTGTACTTTGTCCTCTTAACGGTAGCCCGATACGATGACGAATTCCTCGATAACAACCAATATCCATTAATCGTTTAATATTCATCTGTACTTCCGAACGTAAAGCTCCCTCAACTTTCATATTATTAATAATACCGCGAATCGCCGCTAACTCATCGTCATTCCATTCACTCACCTTCTTATCATAGCTAATCTCGGCTTTATCTAATATTTGTTGGGCTAAACTTCTACCAATACCATAAATATAAGTTAACCCTATTTCTCCTCTTTTGTTTTTTGGTAAATCAATACCTGCAATTCTTGCCATATATTTCTAATTATGAATTTTATTTATAATGAATTATCCTTGACGTTGTTTGAATTTAGGATTCTTTTTGTTAATAACATAGACAACCCCTTTTCTTTTAACAACAATACAGTCATCTGACCGTTTCTTTACTGATGCTCTAACTTTCATTTTATCCGCAATTTATTATTTATATCTAAATGTAATTCTTCCTTTACTTAAATCGTATGGGTTCATCTCCACTTTCACCTTATCACCGGTCAAAATTTTAATATAATGCAATCTCATTTTACCGGAAATATGCGCAGTAATAATATGACCATTTTCTAATTGAACACGAAATAGCGCATTCCCTAAGGATTCTGTCACGGTACCGTCTTGTTCAATAGATGCTTGTTTTGCCATACGTTATAGAGTATTATTTACTTAATTTTGTTTCTATTTTGGGACATTTTCCAAATACAAATTCATTACTCTTTTTGAAACATTTTGTTTATTTATTTATCAATCAGCACTTTAGCAACTTTTTAAATAAATATTTTTTCACTTCAAAAAGTCGGCAAATATACAAATATATTTTCATTATACAAACATACTTTTCATTTTTTTTAAAAATTATAATGAAAAAGAGAGATTAAATTAAAAATTCCCAAAAAACGAACCATAAATTTTCTATCAATGATGATTTTCTTTTACTGCATTTACAGCACTAAAAGGATAATAATAATTTTTATTAGGGCGTGTCCCGTTCGCTAGCGCTCACGGGTCGGCGCCCGGTTCCAAGTCCGCGGGCACAAGCCGTGGGGACGCAAAGCGGCAAAAAGAGCTTACAAGCTCGCTTTTTTGCCGCTGCGTCCCCAGCGGCTTCCGCCCTTGCGGGCTTTCCAC
>DUOL01000016.1 GCA_012838875.1 Bacteroidales bacterium
AAAGTTGCCTCTTTGATTCTGATTGAACCTGTTTTCACATTTCAGATGATAAAACTTATTATCGTATTAAAATCGATACCCTACAATATGAAGTTTTTGCCGAAAAAGTGGCGACAGGGATTATTGAGACAAATAAGCGGTTCAGAAACTATTGATACAACCGATCCTGTGGCTAAAATGATTGAAGACGGAGCTTATTGTTATTTTTCTAAATTACCTATGCCGACGATGATTACCAAGCAACAAATGCAAGAATGGGAGTTTCCTGTATATGTTGCTTTTGCTGACAATAGTGGTGTTCATAATTCCGTTAAAGCAATAGAGGTGGCAGAAAAAAATATTAAACACGTTACCGCTAAAATGTGGAAAAATGCAACGCATTCGTTACCAATGGAATATGCGAAAGAGTTAAACAACGAAATTATACAATTTATTGAAAAGAATTGCGACTAAAAAACGACATTTAAACGGTAGAATGCTAAATTAAAATATGTAAAAAATGAGTGCTTTCACAGAGATTTGTATTTATGAGGTAAAACCTGACAAGGTTGATGAGTTTGAAAAGCTGATTGAAGAAGTTGCAGAACATCATTCATCTTTTGTAGGCGTAATTGATGTAAAATACATCAAAAGAACACATAGACAAAAGGACTTTAATTCGGTGAAAAATGGAGAACCTGCAATTCGACTGACAAGAAAACCGCAAAGTGTAATTTATGTTTTATATTGGGAGCTTGAAAACGAATTGATTCATGCCGAAGCAACAAAGTCAGGATTAGAAAAGTTTTACAAACAATTCAACCGATGTTTGACAACAATGCCGAAAATTATTCTCGGAGAGAGAATAAAATAATGTGGGATTACTGAGTTGCCTCTATAAGGTCATAAAATGATAATTTTTAAGAGATAACATTATGAAAAAAGTTAAGATTACGGTGAAGAGAATAGTGGTCCATAAGGATCTCAGCGATGAGTATGAGAATCCGATTGAGAATGCTTGTAATTTAGCAGAAGGGCAGGTGTTCGTTGCAAATGGTTGGCGAAAGCCGGAAACATTATGTGACAGTGCTTGGGAAACAATGTCGCCATTTATTATGACTTTGGCTCATGGTGGAGAGGATATTTATAATGGTTGGATGAAGAATAAAAAAACTGCAATGATTTCCTGTAATGACGGTTTTCGTCCTGTTAGTTTTCTCATAGAAGCTTTGGATGAAGAGGCTGATTGAGGCTGGAATAAAAGTAATAAACATAAAATATAGAAATAGCATGTCACTAAAAGAAGTACTTGAATATCGTCGTTCTGTCAGATATTTCGACGAAACAAAGGAGTTAGATACTGAAAAGGTAAAGCACTGTATCGAACTGGCAATGCTTGCCCCCAATAGTTCCAATATGCAACTATGGGAATTTTATCACATTACTGACGCTGAAACGTTGAAAAAAATATCGCACGCTTGCATGGACCAAAAAAGCAACAGAAATACTTAAACAAATCGTGGTTTTCGTAACTCGCAGAGATTTACATCGTAAACGTTCACAGGCTAATTTGGAATTTGAAAAGGGAATATTGCTCGCAATAGTCCACCGGAAAAACAAGTGAGGCGGTGGAAATATCGCCAGCTTTACTACAACCGCTTGATACCGTTTATGTACGGTCGATTTTTCGGATTACTTGGGATTTTTAGGTGGAATTAGAAAAGGAACACGTGGAATATGGGGAGAACGGTTTAGAGTATCGTTTGAGGGTGTGTACAAAAATATATCGTTAGATAAAGATAAGTTCTATGATACACAGTGTATAAAATATAAAAAAATAATGTATCTTTGCATTCGGAAAAAAAGTATTAGTAATCATTAAAAAATATCTATTATGAGTGAAATTATTGGAATTCTAGGACGTCAAATTTTAGATTCTCGCGGAAATCCGACTGTAGAGGTAGAGGTATATACTTCTAATGGAATTATGGGAAGAGCCGCCGTACCTTCGGGTGCATCTACCGGTTCCCATGAGGCTGTGGAATTGAGAGATGGCGATAAAAGTCAATTTTTGGGTAAAAGCGTTCGTCGCGCAGTACAAAACGTGAATGATGTTTTAGCTGAAGAACTTAAAGGAATGTACGTGCTTAATCAAAATGCAATTGATGCACGAATGGTTGAAATAGACGGTACGCCGAATAAAGGAAATTTAGGTGCAAACGCTATTTTAGGTGTTTCGTTAGCAGTAGCAAAAGCAGCGGCACAAGAAACAGGACAACATCTTTTTAGATATATCGGAGGCTGTAATGCAAATGTACTTCCCATTCCGATGATGAATATTTTGAATGGAGGTTCTCATGCTGATAATAGTATTGACTTTCAGGAGTTTATGATTATGCCTGTAGGAGCAGATACTTTTGCACAAGCATTACAGATGGGAACGGAAGTTTTCCATAATCTTAAAGCAGTGTTGAAAAAACAAGGATATTCGACGAATGTGGGTGATGAAGGCGGTTTTGCTCCGAATTTAAAATCCAACGAAGAAGCTATTGAAGTGATTCTGCAAGCTATTGAAAAAGCAGGATATAAACCCGGAGAAGATATTTATATCTCATTAGACCCTGCTGCGTCAGAATATTTTATTCCGGAAGAGAACGTTTATCATCTTAAAAAATCGACCGGTGAAAAATTAACTCCGGTTCAAATGGTTGATTACTGGGCGAATTGGTGTGCTAAATATCCGATTGTATCTATCGAAGACGGAATGGCGGAAGATGATTGGGACGGTTGGAAATTGATGACGGACAAATTAGGTTCAACAGTTCAACTTGTTGGTGATGACCTATTTGTAACGAATGTTGAAAGATTAGCCATGGGCTTTGAAAAAGATGTAGCTAATTCAATTTTAATTAAAGTGAATCAAATAGGGACATTAACAGAAACGATTAGTGCTGTAAATATGGCGCATAAAGCAGGATACACTGCCGTTATTTCTCACCGTTCCGGAGAGACGGAAGATACGACTATTGCAGACTTGGCAGTAGCTTTGAATACAGGTTTGATTAAGACCGGATCGGCGAGCCGTACAGACAGAATTGCAAAATATAATCAACTATTGCGTATTGAAGAGATACTTGGCGAAAATGCTTATTATCCGGGCAAAGACTTCCCGTATTGTAAATAAAAAATAAAATAGGGAAAAGAGGTGTAAGAGTATTATATTTTTTTGTACTTTTGCACCTCTTTAAATTATCAGTTAAATTAATATAAAACATTATGGCAACAAGAATTAGATTACAAAGATTTGGTAAGAAAAATCAACCTTTCTATCATATTGTAATTGCGGATGGTCGTGCACCACGTGACGGACGTTTTATTGAAAAAATAGGAACTTATAACACGATGACCCATCCATCAGACATTAAAATCGATTTTGAAAGAGCGTTGTATTGGGTTGAGTGTGGAGCTTCTCCATCAGATACCGTTCGTTCAATTCTTAAACGTGAGGGAGTCTATTTAATGAAACACTTAAAAGGTGGCGTAGCTAAAGGAGCTTTCACGGAACTCGAAGCAGAACGTAAGTTTAAAGCGTGGCAAGACGAGAAAGAAGCAAAATTAAATAATCTTAAAAAAGAGAACGCAGAAAAAATACGTGCGGAGAATAAAAAGCGTCTCGAGAATGAGTTGAAAGTGAAAGAAGTTATTGCAAGCAAGGTAGCAGCTAAGTATGCTAAAATAAATGCCGAAGCTGCTAAAGCTGCTGCGGAAGCAGCTGAAGCAGAAGCCGAAGCAGAAACCGAAGCCGCCGCTGCAACCGAAGTTGTTGTAGAAGAGGTAGAAGCCACCGCTACAACAGAAGAACCAGCAGCAGAGGAAACGCAGGTAAATGAGGAAAAATCGACCGGTGAGGTAGTAGCTGAAACAAATGAAAATAGTGACCAGGTTGCTGAATAATTTTAATTAATTATCCGCACTTCTTTTATTAGAAACAGAAGGTCGCAAGGTTTTAATATTTTGCGACTTTTTTTATAAATAAAAATCTATAAAAATCATTCCGTGTATTGTACGGAATATGAAAAAATATATAAATTTGCACAAAATTTGAAAAAATGATAGTGATAACAGGTGCAGCAGGTTTTATTGGAAGTTGCATGGTGGAAAAATTAAACCAAATAGGAGCGAAAGAACTTATATTAGTCGATGATTTTTCGGTTGAGGCGAAAAGAAGGAACTGGGAAAATAAATTCTATTGCGATAAGATTAATAGAAAAGATTTTTTTAAGTGGGCTGAGCAAAATGTAGATAAAATAGATTTTATCGTCCATTTAGGAGCCAGAACCGATACTACGGAGTTTGATTACTCTATTTTTGAAGAATTGAACCTTTTTTATTCTCAGCAAATATGGAGTTTTGCAACAAAAAAAAGCATTCCTCTCTTATATGCCTCTTCGGCAGCAACTTACGGAGATGGGAAATTTGGATATGCGGATTCTGAAGAGTTGATTAAACAATTAAAACCGCTCAATCCGTATGGAAAATCTAAAAATGAATTTGATAAGTGGGTGATAAAGCAACAATTTACGCCACCTTTTTGGGCAGGATTCAAATTTTTTAATGTTTTTGGACCAAATGAGTACCATAAGGGGAGAATGGCGTCCGTTATCTTTCATGCATATCAACAAATTGAGCAGACTGAAAAAATGCGACTTTTCCGTTCTCACAATCCGAATTTTCAAGATGGTGAGCAGATGAGAGACTTTGTTTATGTAAAAGATGTTACGACAGTACTTCTTTGGTTTATGCAACATAGAAAAAAAAGCGGTATTTATAATATAGGAACAGGCTATGCTCGTCCGTTTACTGCTTTAGCCGCAGCTCTATTTAAAAGTTTGAATAAAGAACCTCAAATTGAGTTTATTGATATTCCGGCAGATATTAGAGATAAATATCAGTATTATACGAAAGCAGATATGAAAAAGATGAGACAAATCGGCTATAAAAAGCAATTTTATTCACTCGAAAAGGGAATAAATGATTATGTAAGATGTTATTTGAAAAATAATAGTATTTTATAAAAAATAAATTTCTATTATTTTAATGAATTTGGGGATAACGTAAGAACTTTTTTATAACTTTGTATTTTAAATCAAACTAACAATAACCAACAATAATAAAAATTGATATAAATATAGGAATAACATACCCTACGTTTTTTTAAATTGATATTATATGCAAACTTTTACGGATAAAGAAATTTATGCAGTACTCAAAAAGATGTTTGGCTTTGACTCTTTCAAGGGGAATCAACTAAAAATCATCAAAGCATTATTTAAAGGCAAAGATTGTTTTGTAATTATGCCAACCGGAGGTGGGAAATCAATGTGCTATCAATTACCTGGCATGATGATGCAAGGTACAGCCATTGTAATTTCTCCCTTGATTGCTTTAATGAAAAATCAAGTTGACTCATTACGCAATTTCGGAACTGAGCATGGCGTAGCGCATTTTCTCAACTCATCACTCAGTAAGGCTGAAATTAGAATAGTGAAAGATGATATTGTATCAGGAAAAACGAAGTTACTTTATGTTGCTCCCGAATCGCTGACGAAAGATGAATATGTTGAGTTTCTTCGTGACGTAAACATCAGCTTTTATGCCATTGATGAAGCTCATTGTATATCTGAATGGGGGCATGACTTTAGACCGGAATATAGGAGAATTCGTACTATTATTGAAGATATAGGACAAAAAGTACCCGTCATTGCTCTAACAGCAACAGCTACCCCAAAAGTTCAAAATGATATACAGAAGAATCTCAGTATGCAAGACGCAGAACTCTTCATCTCCTCGTTTAATCGTCCTAACCTATATTATGAAGTACGTGAGAAGAGTTCATCCGTCAATAAAGATGTTATCAAATTTATTAAAGACAATCCAGGTAAATCCGGAATAATATACTGTCTGAGTCGTAAAAAAGTTGAAGAATTAGCGGAGTTCTTGCAAGCTAATAAAATAAAAGCACTACCTTACCATGCAGGTTTAGACGGACCTACACGTGTTAAGAATCAAGATGCCTTTTTAATGGAAGAGGTAGATGTTATTGTTGCTACAATTGCTTTTGGAATGGGAATTGACAAACCGGATGTGCGTTTTGTAATTCATTACGATATTCCGAAGAGTTTGGAAGGTTATTATCAAGAAACTGGTCGGGCAGGAAGAGATGACGGTGAAGGAAAGTGTATTGCCTTTTACGACTATAAAGATTTGAATAAATTAGAAAAATTCTCTACTAAAAAAACCGTTGCAGAACAAGAAATCGTGAAGCAATTATTGGCGGAAACGGCAGCATATGCTGAATCTACGAGCTGTAGACGAAAACATTTACTTCATTATTTCGGCGAATCCTTTGATGAAGAAAATTGCGGTTGTTGCGATAATTGTGTTCACCCGAAAGCAAAAATGAACGGAGCAGAACAGGTACAACTTGCCATTGAAGTTATTCAAACAGTAAAACAGCAGTTTAAAGAAAAACATATTATCCATATTCTTATCGGAGAGAAAAATACCTCTATTCAAAAATTCCATCATCAAAAACTAAAACAATTCGGTGAAGGAGGAGAATATGATGAGAAATTCTGGGGAAATATTATCCGTGCTGCTATTTTTGAAGAGTTGCTGGTAAAAGATGTCGAAAATTACGGCATTATTAAAATTACGAAAAAGGGAGAGAAATATTTGAATAATCCCTACACGATTATGGTTAATAAACCGGATAAAACAATGCAAGAGGATGATGAGGAATTATTAGACGATATGGTCCCTAATAAAGGAGAGGCAATTGACAAAACACTTTTTGCTTTGTTAAAAGATTTACGTAAATCTATTTCGCAAAAAGAAAATCTACCGCCCTTTGTAATTTTTCAAGACCCGTCGTTAGAAGATATGTGTATCCAGTATCCTACCACATTAGAAGAGTTGACACATATATCCGGAGTTGGACAAGGTAAAGCACAAAAATATGGAAAGGAATTTATTGACCTAATAAGAATTTATGTTGAAGAAAATGAAATTGAAAGACCTCAAGATTTTGTCGTAAAGTCCGTTATCAATCAATCTGCAATTAAAGTCTTTGTTATTCAAAGTATTGATAAAAAAATAAACTTTGAAGATATTGCCATTGCTAAAGGTCTTGATATGGATGAACTTCTTGCTGTGATTGAAAGTATTGTTGCCTCCGGAATGAAGTTAAATATAGATTACTATGTTGATGAGTATATAGAACAGTATCACCAAGAAGATATACTTGACTATTTTAGCACGGCTACATCCGATTCTATAGAAAAAGCGCTTCAAGAACTTGGCGAAGATGAATATGAAGAAGATGAAATACGGATTATGCGTATTAAATATATGTCCGATGTAGGTAATTAAATGTAAAAATGATAGTAAAAAAATAAAAAATATAAATATGGAAGAGATAAATGAAAAAAATAGCTTAACCGATGATAAAAAAGTAGATAAAAAGATTTTAGTTGTCAAAAAGAGAAAGTTTAGAATACAATATGTTTTTTATGCTTTAGTAATAATTGCTGTAGCAATACTTTACGTTCTACATTTTACCAAATCCTCACCCAAAACCTCTAATATAATTAATACGGGGACACCGGGAACAGGAGAAATTCTATTTGTGAATATTGATACTATTTCCGAAAAATATAAATTAGTTGATATTTTGACCGAAGATATTGAGAGTGAAGTACAAAAACAGACCGCGATATTTGATAATAAAGAAAAGAGCTTTCAAAATAAATACAATCAATTTCAGAAAAATTATGAAGCCGGAATTTTGACTGAAGTGCAAATTCAAAATGCTACCGCACAGCTACAGGAAGAATATCAAACGATACTACAAGAAAAACAGACGGTTTTATCTTCCTTAGAAGAGAGACATGCAACAGCTTTAATACAAGTGGCGGATTCTGTTAAGAAAATAGCAAAAGAGGTAAATCAACAAAAGTATAATGCCTCTTATATTTTCATCTATCAAACGGGGGGGCAGATGATATATGGAGACCCGATGAAAGATATTACGTATGAGGTGCTTGAGATTTTGAATAGACATTATAAATAAGTAATTTTCGAATTTATTTATCTATTTTCTTTTTGTTAGTAGTGTTTTGAAAATTAATAAAATATAGCATGAAATATATATCGTATTGTTTAGTTGTAGGTCTTTTACTAACTTCATGTTTTAGTAATAAAGATGAGGCTGATGCGTATGGCGTTTTTGAGGCAGTGGAAATCACGGTTTCGGCGGAAAATAATGGGAAATTATTGTTTTTTGATATCGAAGAAGGAAGTATTTACGAAGAAGGAACTATAGTCGGTTGTATTGATACGTTACATTTATCTCTCCAAATAAGACAGTTAGAGGCTTCGATTAAGGCTACTTTAGCGCGCCGTCCCGATATGCCTTCTCAAATTAGAACACTTCAAGATAAATTGGAAACCCTAGAAAAGGAAAAAATAAGAGTTGCCAATTTAGTGGAAGCTAATGCGGCTACTACAAAACAATTGGACGATATTAATGCTGAAATTAGCATTACAAAGAGTCAGATTATAGCCACAACTTCAACACTTTCCACGCAGTCTCAATCAATTATTGAAGAGGTAGAAGCAATGAGGTTCCAAAAATTACAACTCGAAAATGCTCTTTCAACTTGTAAAATTAAAATCCCCACGAAAGGTACTGTTATCAATAAATATATCCAAGCTAACGAATTGGCTTTTCAAGGTAAACCCTTGTTTAAGATTGCCGACTTAAACAATATGTTTATAAAAGTTTACGTAACCGAAGATTTACTTTCTTCAGTGAAGTTAGGACAAGATGTTGAGATTAGAATGGATAGCAAAGGTAAAACGACTAAAAAGTTCAGTGGGAAAGTCGCTTGGATATCGCCACGTGCTGAATTTACACCGAAGATGATACAAACTAAAGACGAACGTGTAAACTTAGTGTATGCCGTTAAAATTAATTTTAAAAACGATGGCAGTGCTAAGATAGGAATGCCGGGAGATGTTATCTTTAAATAAAATTGAAGATGCAACATGAAGGCAATAGAGATAGAAAATCTTAATAAAATTTACAATAATCGAGTACAAGCCCTTTCAGACGTATCTTTTTATGTCAGCGAAGGTGAAGTGTTCGGATTAGTTGGTCCGGACGGTGGTGGAAAATCAACCATATTCAATATTCTTGCAACCTTGCTTTTGCCGACCTCGGGTCAAGCTTCAGTCTTATCTCGTGATGTTGTTAATGATGCGAAAATTATACGGCAACTGATTGGTTATCTGCCCGGAGTTTTTTCACTTTATCCCGATTTAACGGTAGAAGAGAATTTAATCTTTTTTGCTACAATGTATAAAAGTAGAATTAAGGATAATTTGCCTCTAATACGCCCGATTTGGAAACAATTAGTTCCCTTTAAAGATAGACGTGCCGGCAAACTTTCAGGGGGTATGAAGCAAAAATTAGCTCTTTGCTGTGCGCTAATACATAAACCGGCGTTGTTACTTCTTGACGAACCGACAACAGGCGTAGACCCTGTTTCTCGTGCAGAATTTTGGGACATTTTGACAAATATTCAAAAACAAGGAATTACCGTATTGGTTTCTACACCATACATGGACGAAGCCACTCGTTGCGACCGCATCGCCCTTATCCAAGAAGGGAAAATTATAAAAATTGATACACCGACAAATATCATGGAGGCGTATAGAGGGTTCCTATATACCATAAAAGTTGAAAATGTTTTTTCAGTCATGGAGAAATTAAAAGAATTTGATTTCCCATGTAATTACTATCCGTATGGGCAAGAACTGCATATTGCGTTCTATGAAGCTCCGGAAATTGTATTGCAAAAGTTTTGCTCTTTTTTACGTGAGCAAAATATAAAGTTTGAAGAGTTATCTCCGATACAACCTACAATAGAAGACTGTTTTATTGAATTGGTTAAGTTAAAATAAATTATGAGACATAGTTTTTATGTATAGTATTGTCGTTGAAAATCTTATTAAAAAATATAATCACTTTGTAGCAGTAGACAATATTAGTTTTAAAGTGAAACGGGGAGAGATTTTCGGCTTTCTTGGGGCTAATGGAGCAGGAAAAACAACAACTATTAAAATGCTTTGCGGTTTATTACAACCAACTTCGGGCAATGCGACAGTCGCCGGATATGACCTTAAAAAAGATTATAAAAGTATTAAAAAAAATATCGGTTACATGAGTCAACGATTTTCACTCTATGAAGATTTGACATTGTACGAAAATATGCAACTTTTCGGTACCGTCTACGGAATTCCGCGAAAAATATTAAAAGAAAGAATTTATGAGAGCTTAGATTCGCTACAAATGACCGAAAAAGCTAACTCTTTAGTATATTCTATTCCACTTGGTTGGAAGCAAAAGTTGGCTTTTGCAACAGCTATGTTGCATCACCCGCAAATCGTCTTTCTTGATGAACCTACGAGCGGTGTTGATCCTATCGTACGAAGAGAGTTTTGGAATATGTTGTATGAGACAGCAAATAAAGGGGTTACAATTTTTGTAACAACGCACTATATGGATGAAGCAGAGTACTGTGAAAAAATTTCCATGATGTCGGACGGACAATTGAAACTGATAGGCACACCTAGTGAACTCAAAAGTAAGATGAATGTGGATAGTATTGCTGAACTTTTTCAAAAAATTGTAAATAGATAAACTTCAGGTAAATGAGAGAGTTGTTAATGATTTTGCGAAAAGAATTTATCCATATCTGGAGGGATAGAATTACACTTTTATTAGTACTCGCTTTACCTATCGTTTTAGTTCTCTTTTTTGGTTTTACCATTAGCACTGAAATTAAAAATGCTAAAATTTCGGTTTTAGACCTTTCCAATGATTCTAAATCGAAAATATTGCTTAATAAAATTGCCGCCTCAAACTATTTTCAGATAGTTTCGTATCCAAATTCGGAGTCTGAAATTGATTTTGACTTTAAAAATAAAAATATAAAATTGGCTATTATTATTCCTTCTAATTTTGAGAATAAGTTAGAAGTGGAAAAAAAAGCGACTATCCAAGTTATTAGTGACGTTTCGGATATTAACGTAGCCTCGGTTCTCAATAGCTATTTTCGAGTAATTATTAATGATTTTTTAAATGAGAATTATGTAACTAATTCAGAAGCAGCCACTTTTGAAGTGATAACACAAATGCTGTATAATCCTGAAATGAAGAGTGTTTACATGTTTGTTCCGGGAATTATTGCTTTGATTATGATTATTGTGACGGCATTGATGACCTCTATAACATTAGCTCGTGAAAAGGAGACAGGCTCAATGAGAATGCTTTTAATCACACCTGTGAAAAAAGTATATATCATTATTGGAAAGATTATACCCTATATGCTTCTTTCTTTCATTTGTACACTTTTAATTATAATAATTAGTGTTTGGGTTTTTAACATGCCCGTTGAGGGAAATCTTGCCTTCTTGCTGTTTTTGTGCTTCGTTTTTATGCTAACGTCTGCCTCGTTTGGCATGATTATTTCCGCTCTCGTTCGTACGCAATTAGATGCGATGATGGTAACTATGATGGGACTTTTCTTGCCTACCGTACTCCTCTCAGGTTTTCTTTTTCCATTAGATAATATGCCTCAATTGTTCCAAGCATTGGCACATTTCTTCCCTGCTAAATGGTTCATCATAGCGATTAAAGACGTGATGATTAAAGGTTCCGGTTTCATGGAGATTTGGAAATATTTGTTGATACTTTTTATTATGGCTTGTATTCTTATCACTATAAGTTTAATTAGAATTGATAAAAAAGAGTAACTATGCGAACGATTTTAATGTTAGTGAAAAAAGAATTTCTCCAAGTTTTCCGCAATTCGCTCTTGTGGAAGATTCTTTTAATAGCTCCGTTAGCAGAGTTTATACTCTTTCCTTTTACTGCCGATTACGAAATTAAAAAGCTTAATATTGCCTTTATTGATTACGACCATTCAACGACAACACGCGAAATCCAAAATGAGTTCGTAGCTTCAGGCTATTTTGTCAGTTATGGGAATATAAACTCCCAAAAAGAAGCGAGAAGTCTCATGCAGCGGGATGTTATCGATTTCATTGTCGAATTTCCTTGCGATTTTGAAAGAAAAATAATTACGAATGAGTATACTCAAATAGCGGTTACGGCTAATGCAATTAATAGCGTAAAAGCAGGAATAGGCACGAATTACGTCCAAACGGTTCTTTTTGATTACATATCTTCTCTTGCAGAAAGTTTTGGCGTGGAGTCGCAACTGACTAATATCACTATTACCAATATCTATTGGTTTAATGAACAGATGAACTATAAAAATTTAATTGTTCCGGGAATTCTTGTGATTTTGGTTACGTTAATCGGAGCGTACGTTACGGCGTTGAATTTAGTTAGAGAAAAAGAGTTGGGAACGATTGAACAAATAAATGTAACTCCTATTAAAAAATGGCAATTTCTACTCGGAAAGATGATACCCTTCTGGATATTAGGAATGGGAGAATTTATCATAGGATTGGGCATAATGTACCTCGTCTTCGGAATAACGATTCAGGGTAGTTTTTGGCTACTTCTTTTTGCCACGTCCATATACCTATTCGTTATGCTCGGGCTCGGATTCTTTATATCAAGTGTTTCTGAAAATCAGTTACAAGCCATGTTTGTTGTATTTTTCCTATTCATCGTCTTTGTATTGTTGAGCGGTCTCTTTACTCCGATTGAAGGGATGCCCTCTTGGGCGCAATACGTTAATTATCTCAATCCGATGTCCTTCTTTATGGATATTATCAAATTGGTGATTTTAAAAGCGAGCAATATTCATGATATAAAAATACAATTGCTCGTTTTAACCGGCATGGCAATCGTTATTAATACGGCGGCACTCTTATCTTACCGTGAGAAAGTGAAATAATCGTCTTAACCTATTTTGCAATTTTTGTATCTTTGCAACGCATAAATGACTCGTTGTTATATGAAAAAAACGCTTTTTTTGCTATTAATTATTTTATTGTCGCTTGTCAGCTTTGGGCAGTCGAAGAAAAATCAAAATGAACAATTGGCTATCCAATATTATCAGAGTGGAGAGTATGAAAAAGCTGCCGAACTCTTTGAAGATATTTTTGATAAAAAACAAGATACGTACATCTATTATTACTACTACCAAACACTTTTAAACTTAAATGAGTATAAGAAGTTGGAGAAAATAGTAAAGAAATTACAACGCTCCAATCCAAATATCATGCGCTATAAAGTTGACCTTGGAAATCTTTACGAACGTTCCGGTGAAAGGGAAAAAGCCGAAAAAGTGTATGATGAAGCGATAAAAACGCTGCCGGCACAAAATAGTAAAATTAATGAACTATATCATGCCTTTTTATCAAGAGCACTACGCGATAAGGCAATTACAACGCTTTTGCACGGACGAAAATTACTTAATGATGAAAAGGTCTTTTCCAAAGAGTTGACTAGTCTTTATATGCAATTAGGGTGGACAGACAAGATTATTGCCGAAGCATTAGCGCTGTTAAAAGACAATGACCCGACCTATTTGCGTGATGCTGAGACTATTATTCAAAATTTGTTAGTTGACGATATAGATCAAACTAAATATCTTAATGTAAAATTGCAGTTGCAAAAACTTACCCAGAAAGATCCGGATAATAGTTCTTATATTTCTCTTTTATATTGGATTTATCAACTACATAAAGATTTTCAAGATGCTTTTATTTTGGCTAAATCATTGGATAAAAGGTATAAAGAAGATGGGGAAAGAGTTTTTGCTTTGGCAATGCTTGCTGAAAAAAATAGAGATTTCGATGTGGCTATTCAAGCTTATCAATATGTGTTAGATAAAGGAGAAAAATCGTCTTATTATACGAAAGCAAAGTTTAACCTTCTTGAAACAAAATATAAAAAAATAACCTCACAATATCCGATTAAACGGGAGGATGTGCTTATTTTGGAAAAGGAGTTTGCGAAGTTGATAGAGGAGAATGGGATGCATTCAGGCACAGCAGATTGGATTAGAAAGTATGCCTATTTATTAGCTTTCTATGTCAATAAGCCCGCCGAAGCGATTAATCTGTTGAATGCGGCTATACACAACGCACAGCGTGAGCCGCTCGAAAGGGCTCTGTATAAAGTCGACCTCGCTGATATTGAGTTGTTCACGAATAATGTTTGGGACGCTACACTTCTCTATTCGCAAGTGGAGAAGGATTTCCCGAATGATACCATCGGTCATCTTGCAAAATTTAAGAACGCAAAACTCTCTTTCTATATCGGTGAGTTCGGGTGGGCGAAGAGTCAATTGGACGTGCTACGTGCCGCCACTTCTAAACTTATTGCCAATGATGCGATGTATCTTTATCTTTTAATTGCCGATAATGAAGAGGATATTGATGATGAGGACGAAGATGATGAAATGGATGCGGAGGATACTACTTACAATTTTCTTTTCCAAGATGAAAATCGGAATATCCCGCTTAAACTTTTTGCCAAAGCCGATTTTTTAATTTTTAAAAATCAAAACGACCAAGCGGTAGCGGTTTTAGATTCAATTCTTATGATTGACCCGTATGGGAAGTTGGCAGATGATGTCTATTTTCAGAAAGCGAAATTGCAAATTAAAAAGGGGGACTATTTTGGTGCAGAAAAAAACTTAAAAGTTATTACCGAGAAATATGCGTATGATTTGTTGGCTGACGATGCCTTTTTCTATTTGGGCGAGCTCTATCAATATCATTTTAAAGACATTCAAAGTGCGATGAAATATTACCAAACGTTAATGCGTGATTATCCGGGTAGTATTTATGTTGTTGAGGCGAGAAAACGTTATCGGGAATTGAGGGGCGATGACGTTTATGTAGAATAAAAACTTGTTTTTTACTGCGTGAGGGCGCAGCCGGAAAGCCCGCAAGGGCGGAAGCCGCTGGGGGCGCGGCGGCAAAAAAGCGAGCTTGTAAGCTCTTTTTGCCGCCTTGCGTCCCCACGGCTTGCGACCGCGTACTTGT
>DUOL01000145.1 GCA_012838875.1 Bacteroidales bacterium
CAATGGAAAGTTGTTTTATTAGATGCCGGCTACTTTGAAGAAAATAGAGTAGATAAGGAATTTTTACGGTGGCTCTACACGGCTGTAACCAGAACTACCGAAAAAATATATTTAATCAATTTTCACGACAATCTCTTCGGGGAACGACAATGAAAAGGATTTTGAGTAACTTTATGAAGCAAAGTAAAAAAAATCAACTATTTTTGCATAAATAATATTTAACCCTATTTCACAAATGGCTGACATAACTTACAATCAAATTATTTCAACACTGGAAAAAAAACAATATTCTCGCATCTATCTTTTAATGGGCGAAGAACCCTTTTACATAGACCAAATCACCAACTATATCGAAAATAATATTATTGCCCCCGAAAATCGCGACTTCAATCAGATTGTCTTATATGGTAAAGAGACTGACGTTGCGGAAATATTGGCAAACGTGCGGGAATACCCTTTTGGAAGCCCTTTTCGGTTGGTCATTGTTAAAGAAGCGAAAGAGCTTAAAAACATAGAACTACTTAAAAGTTATGCAGAAAACCCCATTGATAGTGCCATCTTAGTACTCGCCCATAAATATGGAAAAGCGAAGAAGAGTTTGGTAGACCCGATTGCTAAAAATGGAACTGTTTTTACTTCTGACCCTATCAAAGATTATAAAATTGCAGAATGGATTGAAAAGGAGACACCAAACTATCAACTCAAAATTAAATCTACAGAAGCGAGGCTATTAGCTGAACATATCGGAAATGACCTCTCAAGAATCCACAATGAGTTTCAAAAACTTCAAATTGTCCTGCCTCCCGGCTCCGAAATAACTCAATCGGTAATAGAAGACCATATCGGTATAAATAAAGAGTACAACTTTTTCGAACTGAACAATGCTTTCGGAGAGAGGAATATCCCTCAAATTTATAAAATCACCTACTTTTTTGCCAATCACCAAAAAGAATTTCACCTCATAGCCATTATCAACTCATTAAATTTATTTTTTACAAAATTAATGACCTATCATTTAACACCGGATAAAGGGACGGAGACGTTGAAAAAAATTTTTGGTGAAAACAGAAACCCGAAAATTCAAAATTTTATTATTCAGACAAATGTCAGATACGCTCAACAATACTCGTTAACGCAACTAAAAAAAATCATTGCACTTTTAAGTGAATATGACCTAAAAGCCAAAGGTGTAGACTCTAACACACCCTCTGACGAGCTTCTTAAGGAGTTAATATACAAAATTCTCCATTAACATTTATTAAGATTGTAATAATCATCTTTATTCTAATGCTGTTGCAAATTTTACATTTGCAAACCACCGTCACAGCGTAAAACTTGCCCTGTAATGTACGAAGATAACGGAGAAGCCAAATAGAGGACGGTTTGAGCAACGTCATGGGGCGTTCCTGCACGTCTAAGAGCAATCTGTTTTAGCCATAACTCTTTCATCTCTTCCTTTAAAACACCTGTCATTTCCGTAACTATAAATCCCGGGGCAACTGCATTACAACGAATCCCACGCGACCCGATTTCCTTTGCCACAGATTTTGTAAATCCGATAATTCCGGCTTTGGAAGCGGAATAGTTTGCTTGTCCTGCATTTCCACCAATACCGACAATAGAACTAATATTAATAATGGAACCTTCTCGCTGTTTTAACATAATAGGTTGAACCGCTTTTGTCAAATTAAAAACCGATTTAAGGTTAACGGCAATAACGCTATCCCAATCTTTTTCGCTCATCCTCAGAAGGAGCGTGTCGCGGGTAATGCCCGCATTATTAACTAAAATGTCGATTCGAGAAAAATCGGCGCTCACTTGCTCTATTAACTTCTGCGAATCTTCGTACGAAGAGGCATCGGAAGCATAAAACTTGGCATTAACTCCTAATGCTTTTATCTCCTTTTCGGTTTGTGTTGCTTGTTCATCAAGACGAAGGTCGGTAAAGGCAATATTTGCGCCGTGTTTAGCTAATTCAAGAGCTATTTCTTTACCTATTCCACGGGACGCTCCCGTAATCAAAGCTATTTTATTTTCTAATAATTTCATTATTTTTCAATTTTATCGTTATCTACTAATGCAAAAATCATCTCCGCTTTTGCACATATTTCATTATCTACGGTCGCAACTCCTTCAACAAAAAAGACAAGTCCTCTTTGATTGATAATCCGAGCTTTCACTTCTACTACGTCGTGCGGACGAACCTGTTTTTTAAATTTCACTTTATCAATTCCTGCATAAAACGGGGTTCTACCAATTAAAGCTTCTTGAATAATAATACAACTCGATTGTGCCATAATTTCGCACAAAATCACACCCGGCACCACAGGATAATCGGGAAAGTGTCCTTGCAAAAAGAACTCATCGCCCTTCACTTTGTACTTAGCATGAGCCACTTTTTGGTCATCAATTTCAATTTCATCAACTAATAACATCGGTTCTCGATGCGGCAAAATCTTTTTAATTTCCTCTTTGTTCATACTTCTATATTTTTTGATTATTAATTTCTCTTATAGTTTTCTAACAGCAAGGGTAGCATTATGTCCTCCAAAACCTAAAGAATTAGAGAGAGCAACATCAATATCTTGTTTAATCGCTTTGTGTGGCACATAATTTAGGTCGCAGGCAGGGTCCGGCTCGTAAAGCCCGATGGTTGGATGAACAATCCCTGTTTTCACGGTTAAAACAGCGGCTATAAACTCTACCGCACCGGCAGCGCCTAACATATGCCCCGTCATCGACTTAGTAGAACTAATCAAAGTTTTTCTCGCTAGTTCTTCACCGAGTGCAAGTTTAATTGCGGCGGTTTCAGATACGTCATTGAGAGGGGTGCCTGTTCCATGGGCATTAATATACAACTTTTCTCCCTCTTTAAACGAAGCCGTGTCCAACGCTAATTTTATTGCTCGTGCCGCTGACGACCCGTCCGGTTTGGGAGCAGTATAGTGATAGGCATCACAACTATTGCCGTAACCGACAAGCTCTGCATAGATATTAGCATTACGATTTTTAGCATGCTCATACTCTTCCAAAATTACGATACCTCCGCCCTCGCTCAACACAAACCCCTGCCGTCTTCTATCAAAAGGAATAGAAGCTTTGGCGGGATCTTCCTCTCGTGAAAGTGCTTTCGCATTAGTAAAACCTGCAATAGCTATGGGATTAACGGCAGCTTCCGAACCACCGGCAATAATTGCGTCCGCATAACCGTGTTTAATAGCACGATAGGCTTCTCCTATTGCGTGTGTTCCTGTAGCACAAGCAGTTACTACCGGCAAGCAAGGTCCTTCGGCATGATGAGCAATAGCTACGTTTCCTGCGGCAATATTGGAAATCATCATCGGTATGAAAAGAGGCGAAATTCGATTATAGCCTTCTTCCATCACTTTTTTAGTCTCCGAAACGAAAGTGTGAATGCCCCCAACCCCGGATCCGATGTAAACTCCTAAGCGTTCAGGTTCTATCGACAAACCGCTATCGTTCATTGCTTGCTGAGCAGCAGCCAGAGCAAATTGCGTAAATCTGTCCGACCTACGTGCCGTCCCCTTATCAACACCAAAATCTTCCGTGTTAAAGTCTTTAACCTCGCCGGCTAATTTAACAATCATATCATCAACGGGAAATTGCGTAATTCGCTGAATGCCACAAACCCCCTTCGTAAGATTGTCCCAATATGTTTTTATATCTTTACCAACGGGAGAAATAATTCCTAATCCCGTAATAACAACTCTTCGGTTCATAAATGTTTCTTTTTATTATTTGCAAAATTAATAAGTTTTTTTCAATTTTACCTCTATTTCTCTAATTATTTATCCAATTGCTTATGGTATCGCAAGTTACTCTTCACCTATTTTTTTAAATAAGCATTTATATCTACTTTTGTTAATCTTCCATTTCCCAAGTTAAGATGGCAGCAGCAGAGGTAAAACCGCCACCGAAAGAACTGAGTAACAGGGTGTCCCCTTTTTTCAACACTTTCTTACGACATAGCTCATCCATAAGAATTGGAATACTGGCAGAGGCAGTATTACCACAAGTATCAATATTCATTGGAAATTTTTCTTCGGGCTGATTGAGAAATTGACGAATACTTTCTACCATCCGTTTGTTCGATTGATGAATCAAATAATGGTCTATATCATCAGGGGTTAAGCTTGCTTCCTTCAGCACAAATTTCACATCTTCTATGGAGGCGGAAACAGCAATTTTAAAGAGTTCTCTTCCATTCATAACTAAAGGGGCTCCCTGTTCATTATTATTGAGGAATGGCGTTGGTTCTAATTTGCGCCTATAGTAAAGAACATCGGTATAAGATGAGGTATTGAGGTGAATGGTTTTCAGAGCATTCCCAACCGTAACGACAGCCGCTGCAGCACCGTCACCGAAAAGAACACATGTATCACGCTCCTGCCAATTACAAAAGCGGGTTGGCTCCTCAGCAGCAACAATAAGTATATTCTTATATTGACCGGCTGCTATAAAAGCATTGGCAATAGCCAATCCATTAATAAAACCGGTACACGCCCCATTAATATCAATACAAGGGGCTTGAGCTTTTATTTCACCTTGAATAATAGAACTTAAAGAGGGGGTAACGTAATTATTTGCCGTATTGGAACAAATTATATAATCAATATCCAATGGAGAAAGACCTGCTTTTTCCAAGGCTTTATTGGCTGCATCAGTGGCAAGCATTACTAAATTTTCCGTAGAAATGATTCTTCGTGTTTTAATGCCGGTTCGTGTAACTATCCATTCGTCACTCGTATCTAAAAATTCAGAAAGCATATCATTGGTTACAACTAATGAAGGCATCGCACTTCCTATTCCAACTATTTTCATACAATTTTTATTTTATAGGGTTATTTTGAGTAAATCCGATTTTTATCTATCCTGCCTAATCTCACTAAAAGAATGCAAAACAATAATTATTTTTAATTCGTTAAGATTTTTAGGGATTATTGATATTGAAATGGGGTGAAAATCGTATATTTGAGGCTAATTTTCTTCATTTCCCTCACCC
>DUOL01000146.1 GCA_012838875.1 Bacteroidales bacterium
CTCCAAGTCCGCAGGAAGGAGCTATGAATAGCATAGTCGAAAAAGGAGCTTCTAAAGTCGCTCTTTTTCTCCTTGCTCTTCAAAGCTCCTTCCTTTGCGGGCTATACGGCTGCGCCCTCACGCACGCAGGTTGCTTGTACCATCCAAGACTTTTAAGTCGTGGACGGTGTTATTATCCTGATACTGTGTGTTTTAGCTAAAACTTATTTTATTATCATGTCACCCCTTCGGGGTTCACTATACTTTAGGCGTTCATTTTACTACAATCATATCACCCCTTCGGGGTTCGCTTTCCGCTCTCCTTTTGGGACTTAAATGGCTCTGCACGAGCAGGTTGATTGCGTGAGGCGCTTAGGTGGAAAGCCCGCAAGGGCGGAAGCCGCTGGGGACGCAGCGGCAAAAAAGCGAGCTTGTAAGCTCTTTTTGCCGCTTTGCGACCCCACGGCTTGTGCCCGCGGACTTGGAACCGGGCGCCGACCCGTGAGCGTCAGCGAACGGGGCACGCCCTAATTAGAATTAAAATTATTTTTATTATTGTAAAAAATCATAAATTGGAATTAATTGAATGAGATATTCGGAAAAAATATGCAAAAAATCAACTATTGTGAAAAATAGAGCATATTACATAAGTAGTTTTTGTGTAAATTTGCAACCGAAATTTGCAATATTGTATTAAAGTAAAAGGAGTAATAATAATTATCAATAATAAATACACAATTTTATCATGAAAAGAGACCATCTTATTTTTGAATTAATTGAAAAGGAACGCAGAAGACAAACTATCGGTTTAGAGCTGATTGCTTCCGAAAATTTTGTTAGCGACCAAGTTATGGAGGCTATGGGCTCCGTCTTAACGAATAAATATGCGGAAGGTTATCCGGGTAAGCGTTATTACGGGGGTTGTCAAATTGTTGACCAAACCGAGCAACTCGCTATTGACCGTGCAAAAGAACTTTTCGGAGCTGAATGGGCAAACGTACAACCACATTCAGGAGCACAAGCCAATATGGCAGTTTTATTATCTTGCTTAAAACCGGGTGATACTTTTATGGGATTAGATTTATCTCATGGGGGACATTTGTCGCACGGCTCGCCGGTAAACTCTTCGGGTATTCTTTATAGAGCGGTTGCTTACACTGTTGACGAAGAAACCGGAATTATCAATTATGATAAAATGGAGGAAGTAGCTCTTAGGGAACGTCCGAAACTAATTATCGGGGGAGCTTCCGCCTATTCCCGCGATTGGGATTGGAAACGAATGCGTGCCATTGCCGACAAAATCGGAGCTATTTTAATGGGAGATATTTCACATCCGGCGGGACTTATCGCGAAAGGATTGTTGAACAACCCCGTGCCTTATTGCCATATTATAACGACAACAACGCACAAAACGCTGCGTGGTCCTCGCGGCGGTTTAATGCTTATGGGAAAAGATTTTGAAAATCCGTGGGGCTTAAAAACACCAAAGGGAGCAACTAAAATGATGTCACAAATTCTTGATAGTGCCGTTTTCCCCGGGATTCAAGGCGGTCCGCTTGAGCATGTGATTGCTGCTAAAGCTGTTGCCTTTGGCGAAGCACTTTCTGACGACTATTTGACTTACATTAAGCAAGTGAAAAAGAATGCAACTAAAATGTCCGAAGTTTTTGTAGAAAAAGGATATAAAGTAATTAGCGGCGGAACGGATAATCATCTTTTACTTATTGATTTACGTACAAAATTCCCCGAAATTACCGGAAAACTGGTTGAAAACACCTTAGTACAAGCGGATATAACAATCAATAAAAATATGGTTCCCTTTGATAGCCGAACTCCGTTTAGCACATCGGGAATTCGTGTAGGAACACCGGCTATTACCTCACGAGGCTTGAAAGAAGATGATATTCCTTTCGTAGTTGAACTTATTGACGAAGTTATCAGTAATATCGATAATAGTGCAGTAATTGAAAAAGTTGCTAAGAAAGTTAACGAATTTATGGCTCATCGTCCTCTGAATTGTTGGCAATAATAGGAAAGTATGAAAAGAACCGCTCTTTTATTTCTTATCACTTCATTACTAACCATTGCTTGTAACCGTGGTAAAGACACCATAGTTATTATTCCGGATATTGAAAAAAATCATCTACAACAGAATCATCTGTTCGGAAATATTAAGGAAATAACAACTTCGCAATACATTACTTTTGTTGAGCATGACTCTTTAACAGAAGTTCTTGTCTCTTCACAGTGGCAACATTACAGTTCGGACGGCTACTTAAAGTCTGTTCTCACTTTTGACAAAAAGGGAGATACCATATTAAAAGAAGAGATAAAGTACAACCAACTCGCACAAACAGCACAAGTTATTTCTCACGAAAAACGGAATAAAAAAACCGGAGAACACTCTTTCTCGGCATTCAAATATGACAATTTTGGTCATAAAACTGAGGAGAAATATTATAATAATGACTCTCTTTACTTAACTATTTTGTATAAAACCGATAATAAAGGTAATGTCGTAGAGTTAACGCAACAATATGACAGTCTATCTCTTAAAAATCAGTTTTTCTATAATAGTAACGGTTTAGTAGAACAAACCAAAGAGTTGGACCCTTTTGGAAAACTTTTCAAATATACAACCTTTGAATACGATAATTATGGAGATGAGGTAAATCGGAGGATTTATAACAGCAAGAACAAACAAATTGAATACACATATACCGTTTATAATCAGCAAGGTCATTTACTGCGGGTAATACATGAAGATTTGGTACATAATTTACGCTCTACCGTAACATATTCTTTACATGACAAACAAGGTAATTGGACGCTGGCTGAATATAAAAAAGGAGAAGACCTAATTTATATTAAAAAAAGACAATTCATTTATTATTAAATTAAACAAAACGATATGGATTTAAGTAAGATTCTATCTATTACAGGGAAAAATGGACTTTTTAAACTAATTTCTCAAACAAAAACAAATTTTATTGTTGAAGCCTTGTCTGACGGCAAACGTTTTGCTGAGTTTTCTCACACGGGAGTAGCTATTTTAGACAATATTTCCATTTACACGGAAGTTGAGGATTTACCTCTCACAAAAGTTTTTCAACTCATTTACCAAAAGGAAGAAGGCAAGCCAATCGCAGAAATTTCCAGCGATAAATCGAAACTCAAATCCTATTTTGAAGAGGTTCTTCCAAACTACGACAAGGAGAGGGTTTACGTATCGAATATCAAAAAAGTTTTACAATGGTATAATATTCTTATTGAGCATCAATTAATAGATTTAGTAGAAGAGGAACCAAAAGATGCTGAAGAAGATAAAGGAGAGGTCGTTGAAGAAGATAAGGAGTAAAATCGTATTTTTGTTTCAAGATTAAAAAATAATATTCATTAAAAACAACAATAACATGTCAAAATTACTTTTATTAGGAGACGAGGCTATTGCACAGGCGGCTTTAGATGCCGGTTTGTCGGGAATTTATGCTTACCCGGGCACTCCGTCTACAGAAATTATGGAGTATATTCAGCGGTCAAAACAGGCGGCTGAAGGTAACGTTCATCGTATATGGTCAACCAATGAAAAAACAGCGTTGGAGACGGCTATCGGGATGTCTTACGCGGGCAAACGTTCCATTGTTTGCATGAAGCACGTAGGTCTAAACGTAGCGGCAGACCCGTTCATGAATTTATCAATCACAGGAACTAACGGAGGGCTTGTTATTTTAATAGCTGACGACCCGTCGATGCACTCTTCACAAAACGAGCAAGACTCCCGTTTTTTTGCAAAATTTGCCATGATTCCATGTTTTGAGCCTTCTAATCAACAAGAAGCCTATGACATGACTTATAAAGCTTTTGATTTTTCAGAAAAACATCGTGTTCCGGTAATGTTACGCGTAACAACTCGTTTGGCTCACTCACGTGCCGGCGTTACTCGTAAAGAGGTGCGTTCGCAAAACGAAATTTCACTACACCCAAATCCTAAACAATTTATTCTACTCCCCGGTAACGCACGCGTATTTTATAAAGAAGCATTAGCTAAACAACCAAAATTAAATGAAGAATCCGAAAATTCTTCCTTTAATCAATATTTCGATGGGAAAGATAAATCACTCGGCATTATCGCTTCGGGCATTGCCTTAAACTATGTAAAAGAAAATTTTGTTAATAAAGAGATTCCCTACCCTATTCTCAAAATAACACAATACCCGCTACCCGTTAAAAAAATAGAAAAACTCTTCAATGATTGCGAGAAAATCTTAGTAGTTGAAGAGGGTTATCCTATTATAGAAGAGCAACTTAAAGGTTTATTAGATAAAAGTGGGAAAATTAAAGGACGTTTAGACGGAACTCTGCCTCGTGATGGCGAATTAAACCCGAATATCGTTGCTAAGGCTTTGGATATGCCGATAAAAGAAGGTCCTGCCGTCCCCTCCTTAGTGGTTCCGCGTCCCCCGGCTTTATGTAAGGGCTGTCCGCATATTGACAGCTATTTAGCTTTAAACGAAGTGATGGAATCGTACGGCAAAGGAAGAGTATTTTCCGACATCGGTTGCTACACGCTCGGAGCGTTACCACCTTACCACGCAATCTATTCCACGGTTGACATGGGGGCTTCCATCACGATGGCAAAAGGTGCCGCTATAGCAGGATTAGTTCCCGCCGTTGCCGTTATCGGAGATTCGACTTTCACTCATAGCGGAATGACGTCACTGCTTGATGCTGTTTATTCAAAAACTCCGATTACCGTCCTTATCCTTGATAATGATACGACAGGAATGACCGGCGGACAAGATTCGCACGCTTTCGGTCGATTAGCCAGTATCTGTAAAGGATTAGGAGTCGAAGAAGAGCATATCCGACAACTGAAACCGCTACGAAATTTCCATGAAGAAAATGTGAAAGTTATACGTGAAGAGGTTGAGTATCAAGGCGTTTCCGTTATCATTTTAGAGAGAGAATGTATTCAAACACTTAGTAGAAGAATGCGTAAGCTCAAAACGAAAACGAAGTAACCATTTTAATTCTGAATTTTAACAATAGTAAATATGAAAATAGACATTATTTTAGCAGGAGTTGGCGGACAAGGCATCTTGTCTATTGCCGCAATCATTGGAACAGCCGCCGTGAAGAAAGGGTTGTATTTAAAACAAGCTGAAGTTCATGGCATGAGCCAACGAGGGGGTGATGTGCAATCCCATTTCAGATTAGCCGACTACGAAATTGCCTCCGACCTCATTCCGAGAGGCAAGGCAGATTTGATAATTTCCGTTGAGCCGCTGGAATCATTACGTTATCTACCGTGGCTCGCCCCCGATGGCTGGTTAATTACAAATAGCGAGCCCTTTATCAATATTAACAACTATCCTAAGAAAGAGGATATCGAAAGCGAAATAAAAAAAATACCTAATCATATTATGATTAATGCAGATGAAATTGCGAAAGAATTAGGTATGGAACGTGCGGCGAATATGGTAATTCTTGGTGCCGCCTCCCCTTTTATTGCTATCGAGTTTGACGCTCTCCTTGACGCAATTCGTGAAACTTTTGCATCAAAAGGTGAGGATGTCGTTAACCTTAATATCGCTTGTATAAAAGCCGGTAGAGAATTTGCTCTCAAAAACAAAATCAATAATTAAAAATTATTGATACTTATGAAAATTTGTTTTAAGCGAAGAAACAACTTTCCTATACTCAAGTTCTGTTTGCTTCTCTGCGGATTGTACGTTTTCTCTTCTTTCGGACAAGTTAAACCGACCGAACTCCCACAGAAAGAATTAAAACAGTGTTCCATTCAAGAACTTGATTCTTTGTTCGATGAAGTAAATGCCGTTTTTAAAGAAGAAGAAATTATCAAATATTCGGAAGAAATTTGTGAAAAGTTAAATGGATGCGTACTTATAGCCAGGAATAATAAAATTATATTTCAAAAAGAGATTGGTTATTTGAGATTTTACGAAGACCCGAAAGCGACTCCCTCTCTTTCGCTCAATGAGATGGAAAAAGCAAGAGAAAAGAAAGAAAACCAAATTACGACCTCAACATTCTTTGAATTAGCTTCTCTAACTAAGCAATTTACAGCTGCGGCAATATTAAAATTGGCGGAAGAAGAAAAACTAAAGTTAAATTCTGAAGTTCAAACTTTTTTTTCTAATTTCCCTTACAAAGGGATTTCCATTCATCAATTGCTTACTCATACGTCTGGGATTCCCGAGTATTTAGATTTTCCTATTCGCTATTTCAAAGACACGAGTCTGTTAACAACAAATGATGAGATTTTATCCATCTTAATGACTAAAAAACCGGCTCTTGAATTTGCTCCGGGTCATCGCTTTTTATATACCAACACCAACTACGTTATTTTAGCGAAAATCATAGAGAAAGTGAGTAATTTATCTTTTGAAAACTATATTCGTCAATCTTTTTTGGTACCGGCGGGCATTGAAAAGGCTTTTTTCATCACTGAAATCGATGCACAAGATAGTTTAGCTATTGCGTGCGGGCATTTGCTTTCAAAGTCGGAGGTTCCTTTTGACTATTTAGATGGAACCGTTGGCGATAAGGGTATGTATTGCACTATTAATGACCTATATAGATGGGAGCAACAACTATTTTCCGGGAATATTCTTTCAGAAACATCACTGAATAAAGCTACCGCAGTTCAAAATATTCTCAAAAACAAGAAAACTCCTAACGAGCAATACGGTTATGGTTTTAGGATTGAAATGAATAAGAATAAGAAAAACAATGACGATAAATTGGTATTCCATGGAGGGTTGTGGCACGGTTTTCAGAATTTGTTTATTTACCGTCCGAAAGACCAAGTTTTCATCATTTTTTTATCAAATTTCCGCAATAAAGCACATTTTCGCAAAAGCGACAAATACTTTCAAATTTTAGACGGAGCATAATCGGCAAATTTCAATTATTTCGCTCTACTATACTGAATTAACGTTTAGGCTCTCGAATCTATCAAGAAAAAGATGTATTTTTGTAGTCTCAAAATAAAGGGCAAAAATGAACTATCTTTCCGTTGAAAAACTTTCAAAATCTTACGGAAATAAGGTGTTATTTCATAACATCTCTTTCGGTATTGAAAAGGGACAGAAAACGGCGATAATTGCCCGAAATGGAACAGGGAAATCAACATTATTGAATATTATTGCCGGTACTGACTTTGCCGATGAGGGGCAAGTTGTGAAACGGAACGATTTGCGCATTGCCTATTTACCGCAAATAGATTATCTCCCTGAACATTTTTCGGTTATAGACGCTATTTTTGAAACGGAAACACCTATTATTAACGCTATTAAGAGGTACGAAAAAGCCGTTTCTAAACTTTCAATGCAAAATAGTAGAGAAAATCAGGAGAATTTAGAAAAAGCCATTGTTGAGATGGATAGATTATCGGCATGGGATTTTGAAAATAGGGTAAAAGAGGTGCTGACTAAGTTTGGGATTGAGGATATTTGTAAAAGTGTTAACACGTTGTCCGGTGGAGAACGAAAAAAGACGGCAATTGCTAAAACTTTACTTTCGGAAGCCGACCTATTAATATTGGACGAACCGACAAATCATATTGATATAGAGATGATTGAGTGGATTGAGGATTATCTCTCGGCAGCAAACATCACGTTGCTCATGGTTACACATGACCGCTACTTTTTAGATAGTGTTTGTAACTCAATATTAGAGTTAGAAAATGGAAATTTGTATCAATATAAGGGTAAATATGATTACTTTTTAGAAAAGAAAACGGCAAGACTTCTCTACGAAGAAGTTCAACAGGAGAAATTGAAGTCGCTGTATGAGAAAGAGTTGGCATGGGTAAAAACATCTCCGCAGGCTAGAACTACAAAAGCAAAAGCAAGAATCAATGCTTTTGAAAAAATTAAAGAGGCGGCTTTAACAAGAACGAAAGATAACAGCTTTTCTCTTTCCGTAAAAGCGGAAAGACTCGGTAATAAAATTCTTGAAATTAACAACTTGGACTTTTCTTATCCCGATTTGCCGCTTATCAAAGATTTTTCCTACGTCTTTAAAAGAGGTGAAAAGTGCGGAATTGTGGGAAAAAACGGAACAGGAAAGAGCTCGCTTCTAAAACTCATTATGGGCGAACTAAAAGCTGACAGGGGAAAAATTACGCCCGGGTTAACCATTAAATTCGGTTATTTTTCGCAAGACACATCATTTTTGGACGATGATAAACGAATTATAGATTTAGTGAAAGAGAAAGCCGAAATTATAAAGACGGAAAACGGGAACTATATTTCTGCTTCGCAGTTTCTTTATAATTTCGGCTTTAGCTATGAACAACAGTACTCCTACTGCGGTGATTTAAGCGGGGGTGAAAAGAGAAAGTTGCACTTACTTATTGTTCTAATGCAAAATCCGAACTTCTTAATCCTTGACGAACCTACCAACGATTTTGATATTGATACGCTCAATATACTTGAAGATTTTTTGACGCAATTTGAGGGCTGTCTCCTAATTGTTAGTCACGACCGATGGTTTATGAATAAATTGGTAGATCATATTTTTGTTTTTGAAGGGAACGGGAAAATTAAAGATTATTACGGCAATTATACCGAATACAAAATTGAAAAAGAGAAACAGAAAAAGATTGAAAAACAAAGAGAAAAAGCAAAAAATAACCACAAGAAGCAAATTTCAAAACCGACTACAAACGTTCAAAAGTTAAATTATAAAGAAAAAAAAGAGTTAAAGACAATAGAAGAGGAAATTGAGAGTTTAGAAAACGAAAAGAAGGATATATTAGAAGAGATGAATAACGGCGGCGGAGAAAGTCTGAATATTTTAAGTCTATCGCGCCGCTACGAAGAAGTTGAGAAGATTCTCGAAGATAAAACGGCACGGTGGTTTACATTAAAAGAAAAAGAAGAAATTTAATCGTCTCTTTCACTATGAGAGAAATAAAAATTATAAATAAAGAATGAAATTAGGGATTGATATCGGTTCTACGAGTTTAAAAGGAGTACTTCTGAATGCTAAGAACGAAATACTTTTTAAAAAGTATATGAGACATCATGCTTCGATTATCCCGACTTTGCTTGATTTTCTGGAAGCGATGGAACCAATTATTAAAACGGAAAAGTTCCAAATTGTTTTCACAGGCTCTATCGGAATGGGAATTTCTGAACGCTTGCAGCTGACTTTCGTTCAAGAAGTTATTGCGTCTATTGCTTTCATTCAAGAAAATTATCCGGAAGTTCAAACTTTTATTGATATTGGCGGTGAAGATAGCAAAATGATTTTCTTTTCGGAGAATCGCCAACCGGACATTCGAATGAACGGAAGTTGTGCCGGAGGGACGGGAGCGTTTATAGACCAAATGTCAACGTTGTTAGGCATACCGATGGAAGAGATTGATGAATATGCTGCTAAAGCTGAAACTATATATCCGATAGCATCTCGTTGCGGTGTTTTTGCAAAAACAGACGTCCAAAATTTAGTAGCCAATAATGTAGACCGTCCCACTATTGTCGGTTCGGTTTTTCATTCTCTCGCTCTACAAGTTATCACTTCATTATCGAGAGGATATAAAGTAATACCTCCTCTATTTTTCAGCGGTGGTCCTTTTGCTTATCTACCACATTTGAAGAAAACATTTTTAAAAATCTTACAATTTGATGAAAGTGAAGTCATTAGCTATGAAAATCCGGAGCTTGTTCCGGCTTATGGCGCTGCACTTTCCGCCAATGCAAAGACTCCTTGCACTTCGTTATCTGAATTAAAAGCTCTGATTCAAAAACTTAAGGAGCAAAAACTTGATACAACTTCCAATTTACCGGTTCTATTTCATTCAAAAGAAGAATTTGCCGATTGGCAAAAAGAGAAACAGAACTGCCCAATTAAAAAGTGTGAGCCAAACAGAAAAAACGAACACTACTTTTTAGGTATAGATTCCGGTTCTACAACCACTAAAATTGTCATTATCAATGAAAAGAAAGAGATTGTTTACAGCTATTACGATAAAAATGTGGGTGATTCTATAAGCACATTTACGGACGGCATACAAGATTTTCAAAAAGAGATAGCTGACGATGATTTTCATTTTACTTCCGCAGCCGTAACCGGCTACGGAGAAAATTTATTAAAAACCGCTTTTCATTTACCACATGGCATTGTTGAGACTATGGCTCATTATATTGCTGCTCAATACATTACTCCTAATGTAGATTTCATTTTAGACATTGGAGGACAGGACATGAAAGCCATTTTTATCAGCAATGGGAACATTAAAAATATTGAAATCAATGAGGCTTGCTCTTCGGGGTGCGGTTCTTTTATTGACGGCTTTGCGAATATGCTGAATATGAATGTTAGCGATTTTGCTCTATTGGCATGTCAAGCAAAGAGTCCTTGTGATTTAGGCACTCGTTGCACAGTTTTCATGAATTCTAAGGTAAAGCAGGCGTTACGAGAAGGGAACTCGGTCGAAGATGTTGCCGCCGGGCTCTCCTACTCCGTTGTAAAAAATTGTCTTTATAAAGTTTTAAAAATTAAAAGTAATAACGAATTAGGAGAAAATATTGTAGTTCAAGGCGGAACTTTTAAAAATCCTTCTGTTATCAGGAGTTTAGAGTTACTCACAGGGAAAAAAGTCTTCGTTTCCTCCGTTCCCGAACTAATGGGAGCGTATGGTGCCGCCCTCTTCTCACTACAACAATGGGAAGAAAATGAAGAAGTTAAAAGTGACGTTTCTCTAAATGGACTATTAGAAGTTAAAACCTTTACTTCCACATCTTTACATTGTAAAGGGTGTGAAAATCGCTGTACGGTAAAAAAACATATTTTTTCAAATCAAGCTCAATTTTATTCCGGCAACAAATGCGAAAAAGTCTTTTCAAATATGACTTTAGCAGATGAGAAGGGGGAAAATTTCCATGCTATAAAATATCAAATGCTCTTTGGTGAAAAAGGGAAGTTAACAAAGCCTCAGTTTATCATGGGGATTCCTCGCGGATTAATTTTTTACGAAGATTTTCCATTTTGGCACACTCTTTTGACGGCATGTAATATTCAACCTCTTTTATCGGGTGCTACTACTATTGCTCAATACGAAAAAGGGATACAGACAATAATGGCGGACAATATCTGTTTTCCTGCCAAATTGATGCACGGTCATATTATGTATTTGATTAAGAAAAATGTAGATAGAATTTTATATCCCTATATTATTTATGAACGAAAAGAAGATAAAACCGCAGCAAACAGTTACAATTGCCCGATTGTAACAGGTTACTCGGATGTTTTAATTAGTTCGATAGCTACGGAGGAGAATTATCAAATTCCGCTTGACGCTCCGGTTTTGAATTTTAATGACGAGGATTTACTAACGAAAGCACTTTTGCAATATCTATCCCAATTTAATATTGCCAAAACAAAGATAAAAGATGCGATAAGCAAAGCTTTAAAAGTTCAAGAACAGTACGAATATTCTTTAAAAGAAACAGTTTCAAAACTTTATAATAAAGCGATAAGAGAGAAGAAAACCGTTATTCTTTTAGCGGGGCGACCTTATCACATAGACCCTTTAATACAACATAAGATTTCCGAAGCCATCGCCGAAATGGGAGCAGTTGTCATTAACGAAGACATTGTACGTTTTTCACGCACAGACGACATCTCTCACAAAAGTCTCGTAAACCAATGGGCTTTCCCAAATCGTATCATCAAAGCGGCACGCTGGGTAACCGAACAACCAAGTCACGTTCACTTTGTTCAACTCACCTCCTTCGGCTGCGGTCCTGATGCATTCATCAATGATGAGATAAAAGAGATTTTAGAATCAAAGGGTAAAAGCTATACTCTACTTAAAGTTGATGATGTTAACAATATCGGTTCTTTGAAACTCCGCATTCGTTCACTTTTGGAGAGTCACAAAGTGGAACGGGAGCAACTCTCTTACCCTATGAAAACAACACCGATTTTTGAATTAAAAGATCAGCACCGCACTATTATTGCTCCCTATTTTGCAGAGAATTACTCGGAATTATTACCCCCTCTCTTCCAATTAATGGGAATGAATCTTGAAATTTTACCTCCTAGTGATGAGCAATCCAATAATTTAGGCTTGCAATATGCAAACAATGAAATTTGCTATCCCGCAACTTTGGTTATCGGGGATATTATTAAAGCACTTGAATCTGGAAAGTACGACCCGCACAACATTGCCGTAGCTATAACACA
>DUOL01000147.1 GCA_012838875.1 Bacteroidales bacterium
CAGCGGCTTCCGCCCTTGCGGGCTTTCCACCCAAGCGCCTTACGCAACCAAGTTGCTTGTGCAGAGCCGCTTAAGTCCAAAATGGAGAGCGGAAAGTGAAAAATAAAAAAATTAACTTTGCAACGAAGATTGTGTGTTGGCAAGGCGGGAGGCATTCTTTTTGCCTTGATTTTTTGGTACTTTTGTATCAAGACAAAAGCACGGACTGACTTGTGCCCTAAAATAAAATTAATTATATTTTTTAAACTATAATTTTGTCCGATGAATTAGGGGGCTAAAATACCACTCTCAAAAGATTTAAGATTACGAAATATTAAATTTAGATTTTTTTACAGTTTTATTTTATATTTCGTTATTATAGTTCCATCTTCTGTTTGTAGTACCATGCTATCCTTCTTTAGTTTTAATATTTTATATCTTGCAATCAGATAATCTTTCTCGAATAAGTAAAACATGTCATCTTTAATCTTATATCTATTGGTATCAGGAGCTTCAAAATACCATATTTTGTCATCATCTAGAATAATATAATCTGCTGCTGGAGAATCTTCTGATGCCCAAGCACCTTTTATATTTTTATCTTGAAAACTACAAGATAAAAATAGGACTAATATAAGGAATAGTTCGATTTTACACTTCATAGTATATTATTTTTGCGGAATTTCTATGTGAATAGCCCGTTCAGAATTTGTATTCCATGGAGTTAATATTCTACTTACTCCTGGGTTTGAGCCTATTGAATTTGCAAAACTTTTAGGATTTGGAATACTTGATGGGGCTATATCAATAACATTTAGCTTTGTGTGGTCTCCCCAATGAAGAGATACAGTCCTAGGTCCTAATTCATATATTTTATTTAACATTGCTTTCTTATCAGGGTATAATGACATCACTTGTTATCCAGGTTATATCAGCAAATGTAAATTATTTTCAATTAAAAAAAACAGCTGTCGTATTATTTTTTATTTTTTTTAACATATCCACACATTTATTAACTTTGTCATTAAAAATCCGTTCTATCTATTCATTAAAAAATGATATTTTCTTATCCATTCTTTTTATTCTGTTATAAAATTTAATTTTAATTTACGATTCGAAATGAATTTTTAGAAAGTAAGAATAAATAAATTGAAAAACAATTTTTGGGTAAAACACATGGTATCAATATATTAACTACTTATAGATAGAGAAAGAGACTCATCCATTGCCACGACTTTTAAATCGTGAGTAAAGTTATTGTATTGATATAATGGACTTTAGCAAAAACTTATTTTTCATTTTTATCAGTTTTCATTTTTTCACTTCCCGCTCTCCATTTTGAACTTAAATGGCTCTGCACGAGTAGGTTGGCGTGCATGAGGGCGCAAATGGAAAGATGCAAATCATAATTTGACGCAATTAGGGTTTAAATATTATTAATTGTTTTTCTTTCTTTGGCGTCATTTCGTTTATGAAATTGTCCCACTGTGAAAGGTTAATTTTTAAACTATATTTCTCATTTAAGAAAATTATTTGCTCGTCAATTTCAGTTCGGGAAATCAGATTGGCAACACGTAATAAATCCAAACGCATTAAAATATCTTTGGTAAATACCCTTTTAGCATCGGAAAAGGTGATTGATTTTAAAAATGCTTTTGTCGTTTCTGAATTTAGTAAAATAGTAGCATATACAGCATACTCTATTTTATCAAATCCAATAAAATAGCAAGTGTCATCAAGCATTAGAGGTTTATTATTTTGCGGTAAAATCAATGCAAAGTTACACGTTTTATATAATCCGGAAATTGCGACTTTGTAAGGTTTAAAGGAGTAATCTCCTATTCCAAAAATTGAGAATAACGGCTTCCCTTTATAGATATTCGATTTCCTTGCTTGAAAATGTGAAATATTTGATTTTAAGTAGTTGTATGTTTTGGGGTACAAATCTTGAATGAATGAAGTGTCTTGTCCAACTTTTGTTTGGGTTACAATAACTTGTTTTCTACTGTTTTTTATTACTCTATCTTTTAAATCGGAACTTTTTAGCAATCCGTAGATTAAGCCTTCTTCAAGTTCAACCTTTTCCGAAAGTTTATTTATAAAATGTTCGTTTACCCTTTCAAGTTCCATTACACTTGAGCAATCATGTTTTATTCCTTGTCTCCATTCAAAAGGAGAAACACCGTCAATCTCTTGTTTTTCAATATAATCAGCTAAATTAGAGACAAACTTAGCATTAAGCCAGCCAAAACTTGTTTTTTTCTCCAAACTATACATATCATATTCGTTACACTCAACGCTTGGATTTGTATTGAGTCGGCAACAAAGCAAAGAGGCTTCGACCGATACATTAAACTCCTTTTTACTATCAATACAATACTTTTCTATTTTACCGATTTTATATTTCTTCTCTTTTTGGTCAAATACGATATTTTTTATAACCGAATTTTTTATTAACAGTGCTAAATATCCGTCGTGAGTGTGGAAGGCATCTAAAAGCATTAAAGTAATATATTCGGCAATATCAAAATTTCCTTTGCCTGTCATTGCGTCTAAGCCGGATTGATTTTTAAAATTGGATTTTTCAGGAAGATTAGATGAGTTGAGTCTCCCTAATTTTGCATTTGTTACCCAAGGAGGATTTCCAATTATCAATATTTTTTCATTTGGAAATTGTTTAGAAATATTTTTAAAATCGAAATCGAAGATATTGCAATGTTTGATTGCAATTTCCAGCTTATTATTGACGGGGTTTGCGAGGAGAAAATTGAGAATATTAAATTTAGTTTCCCATACGTAAGGTTTATAAATCTCAATACCAACGACTTTTTTAATCGTTTTAAAATTCGATAATGCTGCAATTATAAAATTGCCTTTTCCACAAGTCGGTTCAATAATGATATCCGGCGATATATTCTCTTTTACCAAATATTTTGCAACCCTGTTTGTCAACTCTTGATTTGTTTGGAAATCTCCATATTCTGCCCGGTCAGGTTCTGCAACCGTACTTATGGCAACCATTGACACCCTGTTTTTCAACTCTCGAAAATCGTCTCTGTTTTCAAAAAAAGAGATAAGTCCATATTTGCCAAATATTTTTTCATTTGCTATTTCAAAAGAGGAGATATTGTTTAAAAACTCTTTTAAAAACACACAAACTTGCAATGAAATATTTGCTTCAAATACTCTCATTGCTTAACAGTTTTATCATAAACAAAAACAAGTAAATTGTAGCCTAGTCCAAATATCTTTTGTTTGGCATCTTTAAAGGGGCAAGATGATTGCGGTTGCTTGATTGATGTAACCTTAATATCTGTTAAAATATCCTCTGAAGGTAAATCAATTCCACTTGCTGAAGAACCTACTGTTATTTTATATTTTGAAGTTAATTGTTCTCGAAATTTATGTTCAATATATGTACCTACTGCTTTACCATCGGTTACTCCAAAAAGTGATTTATTCTGAATTTTAGATTCTGTGATGCAAAAAGCCTTAGCTTCAGCTTTTAAATTATCTATTGTAAGTTTTTTTTTCATTCTAGTGCTTAACATTTTAGTTTACAAATCTAATCAATTTTCTTATTAAAAAAGGATATTGCAATTTTTTGATGTGTTCAATAACGTCAGTTTATCTAATAACTTTTAATATTATAAAAACTTTTGCAAATTTAGTAAATATATTTTGGAATCTAAACTCTTATAAAATTCTTTTATTTTAGCCCTCTAATTCATTGGGCAGGGTTATAACTCTTACCTTTCCACTTGGCTGCGTGAGGCGCTTAGGTGGAAAGCCCGCAAGGGCGGAAGCCGCTGGGGACGCGGCGGC
>DUOL01000148.1 GCA_012838875.1 Bacteroidales bacterium
GAGGCAACTCCATTTCTTATTTTCCCTAATCCTGCCGATGAAACTATCAACATTACTGCCGAAGCAACATCTTTTAAATCGCTCTCTGTTTTCTCTATTTCAGGAAAAAAAATCGAGCATTATGAAAATATAGGTCTCCCTTTCGTTCTCGGAACAAAGGATTATCCTTCGGGAATATATTTAATACAAATCATAGACGACAATAATTGGAAAAGTGTTAAGAAAGTGGTTGTCAGTCATTAAAAGAGGAAGAGCAGTTTAATAATCACGTTGCTAATTTGCTCGTACAGAGTAACTTAGGTTGCGTGAGGGCGCAGGTGAAAAGCCCGCAAGGGCGGAAGCCGTTGGGGCGCGGCGGCAAAAAAGCGACTTTAGAAGCTCTTTTTGCCGCCTTGCGCCCCCACGGCTTGTGCCCGCGGACTTGGAACCGAAGACCGACCCGTGAGCGGTAGCGAACGGGGCACGCCCTAATAAAAATTAAAAATATTCTCCTATTCGTAAAATTTCAATTAATAAAAAACATAAACTTAGCATGATTTAGAGCTGTTTTAACCATTTTTAAATAAATTCAAACTTAAGTAACAAAAAGAATCCTACACATTGAGCTGATTATTTAAAAAACGATATTTTTTATCAAAAAAATGTAAAATCAAGATTTTGAATGAAATAAAAATGTATTTTTGCACAATAATTTTCAAAAGACATTTTATAAAGGAATATTGTAGAACCATTAAATTAAAAAAATTATGACAAAAGCTGAAATTGTTAATGAAATTGCCATGAAAACAGGATTTGAAAAAAATGCTGTTCAAACTGTTGTTGAAGCCTTTATGACAACCGTAAAAAATTCACTCGCAAAGAATGAAAACGTATATTTAAGAGGCTTTGGGAGCTTTATTGTAAAGGAGAGAGCTGAAAAAACAGCGAGAAATATTTCTAAAAATCAAACAATAATTATCCCTGCACATAAGATTCCGGCTTTCAAACCCTGTAAATCTTTTGTAAATTCTGTTAAGAAAATAAAATAACAATCTAAAATTACATAAACTATGCCAAGCGGTAAGAAAAGAAAAAGACATAAGATGTCTACCCACAAGAGGAAAAAGCGTCTAAGAAAAAACAGACACAAGAAGAAATAGTAATTACTACTTAATAAACTAAAAGACTAAATGAACTTGAAAATTATTTTTCATTTCATTTAGTTTTTTAATTGTAGAAATTTGTTTTATGAGCGAAATTACTAAGGAATTAATTATTACTACTCACCAAAAAGATGTGCAGATTGCATTTCTTGAAGATAAGAGATTGGTTGAACTACATCGCGAAAAATCTTCCGACCAATTTTCGGTTGGAGATATCTATCTTGGTAAAGTTCGTCGCCTGCATGCCGGGCTTCGTGCCGCTTTTGTGGATATTGGAGCGGAAAAAGATGCTTTTTTACACTATTCGGATTTAGGCTCTAAGGTTAAAACAATTAACGAGTTCGTAGCACAAGCCATTGCTAAAAAGAGAAGAAGTATTACTAATTTTCCTTCGGAACCGACAATTACTAAAACCGGAGAAATTAATGAAGTTCTTTCCACCGGACAACTTCTTTTAGTGCAAATTGCTAAGGAAGCAATTTCGACAAAAGGTCCGCGTGTTACAACTGAAATCTCATTTGCCGGTCGCTACGTAGTATTAGTCCCTTTTGGAGATAAAATTTCCATATCACAAAAGATTAAAAATAATGAAGAACGTAATCGGCTTAAAAAGATAGTACAGGGTATCAAACCACGAAACTTCGGCATTATTATAAGAACAGTAGCCAAAGATAAAAATGTGGAGGAGATTGAAGCCGATTTAAAACAACTTGTTCGTAAGTGGAACAGCGCTATAGCAAATTTACCGCAAGCAAAGCCCCCAAGCAAAATTGTTGACGAACTTGATAAAACTTCCGTCTTAATCAGAGACTTTGTGAATGAAACTTTTCACGCTATCCATATTGATTCTCCGACTCTTTACCAAGAGGTTAAAAACTACATTAACTCTTTTAGTGAAAATAGACAAAAGTCTGACATTGTTAAACTGTACAAAGGCTCTTCCCCTATATTTGAATATTTTAATGTTGCAAAACAGATTAAGAGTTCGTTCGGAAAAGTTGTTACGCTTAAAAATGGGATTTATCTAATTATTGAGCATACGGAGGCGATGCACGTCATTGATGTAAATAGCGGAAATCGGATGCGGAAATCGGATAAAGAGGAAAGCACCCTCGAAATAAATATTGAAGCGGCTGCGGAAATTGCCCGACAACTCAGGCTCAGAGATATGGGAGGGCTTATCGTCATTGATTTTATTGATTTGGAGAAAGCGGCAAGTAGAAAAACTCTCCATAAAAAAATGACGGAATTTATGGCTAATGATAGGGCTAAACACACTATTTTGCCACCTAGTAAATTCGGACTTGTAGAAATTACCCGTCAACGCGTACGGCAAGCTACGACTATCGAAATTGAAGATCAATGCCCGTCCTGCCAAGGCACAGGTAAAATTAAACCTTTAATCTTGATAGAAGAAGAATTGGAAAATATGTTGGAGTTTCTTTTTTTAAAACAGATAGAAAAGAGTGTTACTATAGCTGTTCATCCCTATATTTACGCTTTTTTGACAAAAGGGCTTATTTCTAAAAGAGTGAAATGGATGCTTAAATTTAAACGCTATATCCGAATAGAGTCCAAACAAGGTTATCAACTATTAGAATATAGATTTTTCAATAGTAACTTAGAAGAGATTGTACTGTGGAATCGTAAGAGAGAAAAGTAGTTTTTTAAAAGCATTTCATCAATACTTTTATCTAATCAATGGAATCGACAACAGAATTTATTTATCAAAAATATATAAATTGTTCTGGCGTTTGCACAGATACACGAAATATTATTCCAAATACCATTTTCTTTTGTCTTAAAGGAGAGAATTTTGACGGAAATAATTTTGTGAATGAAGCCTTAGAAAAAGGAGCAAAATACGTAGTAACAGAAAATACGAACTTCAAAAAACACCCTCAATGCATTTGCGTTGATGATAGTTTAAAGAGTCTTCAAGATTTAAGTCTCTATCATCGAAGAAAATGCTCAATCCCTATTATAGGAATTACAGGGACAAATGGAAAAACGACTACTAAAGAGTTATTAGTTGCCGTTTTATCAAAAAAATATAGAGTTGCTTATACAAAAGGGAATTTCAATAATCACATTGGCGTTCCTCTGACACTACTCTCTATTCAAAAAGAAGATGAGATTGCCGTTGTTGAAATGGGAGCAAACCACCCGGGAGAAATAGCTCAACTTTGCAAATTGGTTTTACCTGATTTTGGAGTCATTACCAATATTGGGAAAGCTCACATTGAAGGTTTTAAAACATTTGAAAACATTATAAATACTAAAAAAGCTCTTTATCAAGCAGTTATTAATAGAGGAGGAACGCTTTTTGTCAATAAAAATGATGATTTATTAATATCATTAATAAACGGTTATAAATCAATTATTTATTATAATCCTGAACTGTTATTGGTAGATACTTGTGAAGTTGAATTGCTTCATCTTTCATTTTTATTAAATAAAAGAGAAGTCAGGACACACTTAACGGGGAAATACAATCTAAATAATATTCTTGCCGCAATGGTTATCGGGGATTTTTTTAACGTTACCACCGATGATATTATTCAGGCAATTGAGGAATACACTCCCACAAACTCTCGGTCTCAAATAGTAAAAGAAGGAAATAATACAATTATTGCAGATTTTTACAATGCCAACCCTTCAAGCATGAAAGCGGCACTATTAAACTTACACGAACATAATCATCCCTCAAAATTGGCTATTTTAGGTGAGATGCGAGAACTTGGCAATAGTAGTTTTGAAGAACATCAAAAGATTATTGAACTGTGTAACGAATTAAATATCAAAACATTATTTATTGGGGAAGCCTTTTGTGAACACAATCCGCCCCTTTGTTTTGCTACCGTTTCTGATTTGAATGCTTACCTGCAACGAACGCCCATTCAAAACAGTTTAATTTTACTTAAAGGCTCGCGTAGTATACATTTAGAAAATGTAAGAATCGCTTAAAGCGTTACAAAATTCTTTTAAAAAGTCCGAATACATCGTACAAAAACATCATACTGAGGATTTCCTTCATTTGGATTTGCTTTATCAGTCGGAGCTTGCATACTATAAACAAATTTATAAGTAGATGCATGAGTCCGAGATATATCGCCGTTCGGTTCGGTTGAACTCCAATAACGATATTTTCGGGAATTGGCATCGTATGCAATTGGAGTTCCATGTAGCGTTAAAACTCCATTAATATAGGCAAAATTAGTATGAATAGGCAAAAATTCGCGTATAGCCGGTAAATACCATTGATGATCGGGATGTTTATTATAACAATATTCAAAAGCCGGATAATTTGAAAGTCCGGAAACTCCATAACTACCTAAAATAACATTTAAGTTATCTATTCCGTTGTACAAATTATTTGTTCCTTCTGTCGTATTATTGGCTGTTGTTCGCCAAGTAAGCGAAACTTGGTCTAACATTATCATCTTGCCGTGTTGCTCGTCAGGTGTAACTTCAAAGATAATACCTTCTACCAAAGTTCCGTTAATAACTCGACTAAAGAGGTCGCCTACGCGATAGGGTGTTTTAAATGTTTTTTTATCTCCGTAAAACGTACACGTTGCGGTACGATTTTTCGCAAAGGCATACACTTCATATTCGGATTGTCGTGCGAAAATATTGGTTAATAAACGATAGTAGGTAGTTGTATCTACTTGTCCGTTGCGAACAAAATAGTAAGTTCCTGAAATAGTGCTTGTTGAAGTATTTGAAGTTGGTGTCGGACGGTACGAATAACCGTAGTGAGTACGATTAGAATAGACAATGCCGCAATCAGTAATTTTGGCATTTCCCGCAGATTGAATATCAATACCCACAGTAACTAAACAGTTTAAACTGTCGCATGTTAGTCCCGAAACGTCTTCCGTAGAAAGCGTAATAATACCCCGTTTTGTTCGGAACGTAAACTCTTCCCCGTAGCCGGTTCCTTGAGTATTGGTTGCGTAGGCACGATAATAGTACGTAGTGTCCGGCAACAATTTAAAAGCGCCTTCCAATGAATCACCGATAACGCCCGAGAAATATCCAAAGCCAATAGTGTAAGAAGTATGGTTCGACCCGACAACCGGATGGGGGGACAAACTCCAGCAAAAGCCGGCGGTAATAATTCCCGATTGTCCAATATCGGTAATGGCACCTTGTGCAAGAGCATAAAAAGTCTGTACGTCGGTAGCAGGATAAGTTCTCACTTTGGGAATTACATAATCGAACTCACTAGTATCCACGTACATAGTATTCCACGCTAAAGTTCCATTATTACCAACAACAAGATATTGCCCGGGCAGCCCCACAGGTAAAATATTCCAAGTTTGTGTTTGCGAGTTCCAGTACATAATATCTCCACTATGTTGACCTACCGGACGATTGCTGATATTTTCATAATCTACATTCGCCGCTTCTTCTGCATAAAGAGCATACGGAATGCTTAATATCTGCTGGGTTCCTGTTAAGGTATAAACTTGTCCTCCTGTTAAATCCGTTGACATTTTAATGTAATAAGGACCTGCCGACCAATCAATATGGTTAAAGGAACAGCCCACACAAGCAGTTCCTGTTCCTATTTCTATGGTTAATAAACCGTTAGCATTCGTAGTAGGACGATGAGTTTCAAGATAAACGGGTAAACCATTCGGAGAAAGTTGCAAAATGGATATTTCAACACCCACGGTACGATTGGGAACTATATTATTGGACGCGTCACGTATTACCGCTTGATAAGACATTTTTTGCGGTGGCTGCGCCGTCAATTCCAAGAGAAAAGAAAAAAGAAATAGTAGCCAATAAACTTTTTTCATACAAATCACTATTTGATTTACACTTTGCAAAAATAGTTTTTTTATAAATACCTTAATTCCGCAGAATAATTATATTTTTTGTTACTATTAAAATGCAAGTTATTGTTAATAAATATTTTAACAACAACTTACATTTTTCATGATTTTCACTTATTTTTGGAACGAAAAATAAAAA